>NZ_JACJOZ010000085.1:0-33642 GCF_014695795.1 Phormidium sp. FACHB-592 | reverse complement strand
GTAAAACCTTGTCATTCTCCAAGAAGTTGAGTAACCACATTGGAGCAATTTGGTATTTTGTGCATCATTACAATGCCTCTCTTCGTTCTTGACCATTACTATTCAGCACTACCCTCAAAAAAACTGGAGAATCACATCGGTGCAATCTGGTACTTTGTTCACCACTACAACTCATCCTTACTTGTTTAGGACTACCCTTACGATTTATAAGGCAAAAAGAACCCGATCGCTCTGACCGGGTTGGTGATGTCTCTGTTGGTTCTAAGGTGCCCATTGATCAGCGTGGCTAATGCTCAACTGGCGCTTCCGGTGCTGAACTAGCCGCCAACTGGCACAATCCCTAAAAGCCTTACAGTTATCTTTCACAAAATCTAAGCCTGAACATAACCTTCGAGACGATAAAGAGCGTATCCATCTCTAACAATCCCATTTGCAATATGTTCACCAGACCATCTTACATCTCCAACTGGTATGCTCCAGCGTGAGTTCGTCGTTGCAAAATTATCTGCTCGACCGCTGCTCCACCAACTGAATAAAGGTAAAGTTCCTGGAGGTTGGGGAAGCTTGGGGTCATAAATGTACCCCTCAAGACGATACAGAGAATACCCATCTTGAACACGACCGTTGGCAATGTGCTCACCAGACCAGCGAATGGTAGACGGATCCATAGACCAACGTGGATCAGAAGTAATAAAGTTATCTTGCCTTTCAGGATTCCACCAACTGTATAGCGGCAGTGTGCCTGGCGGGCGAGAACCTCGTGGCTCGAAAATCTGTCCCTCTTCGCGAAACAATCGATAGCCGTCTACCACATCTCCGACACGACCATTCCACCTAGGATCTGAAGTAAGAAAATTATCTCCTCTATCTCCATTGTACCAATGTAGAAGATGCCTCATTCCCAAACGAGTAGGAAGACTATTTACTCGCTGAAATCTCCATTCATACGTTAGTCGATAATGTCCACCGTGCCCTACGAAGTCTAAATGACCTATCAATCGGTCTGGGGTAACACCCTCAAATCTTGCATCAGGAGACTGGAGAAAAAGTGAAAGATCTTGCGGCGAAAACACATCTGATTCCATCGATTGAATGGCAGAAGTAAGTCCATCAATAACAGCTCCGACAATAGCTCCAACTGCCGCCCCAACTGCTGTTCCTACAGGACCTAATGCAGAACCAATTGCACCTCCAACACCTGCTGTAGTCAGAGTTGCTACGCCTTTACTAGATGTAGCTCCTACAACTTTTACAACTTCCTTGACCTCTTTGTCCCAGTTGGCCCCGCCCCAGTCTTCTTCTCCAAGTAAAAGAACCACATTCATTGTTACTGGATAGGGACTAGTGTTTGAGATAAAAAGTGCAGCCACTTCACGATTTAAGGTAACGGTGCGATTATCTTCGTAATTGTCACCCAAATTCATTGTTTCAGTACGACACTGTAATGGCTCTGCTTCAACTCCTATCCTTGTTGTTACAGCGCATGTGAGTCGAATAGCATCATTTGCGATTCCTTCACCTTCAAAGGGCCAAACACCCTCATGTTCAGTTTCGTCTAGGCATCTAAGTCTTACAAGCTGAAGAGACAGTCGTCGTCCTTGCTCATGTCTTCCGATTCGTGGTGCTTGACAGATAAACGTTTCAGACATAGATGTTTCCTCCACTTGATGTGTCTATAAAATTGTTCACAACCCTACTCTTAATAGTGCGATGTTCATCCCACTGCTGACATTACCCATGAGGGTACTTTTGTCACAATTCAAAACTTACATACACTCAGGCATCACACTCCCAGCAAGAAATTCCATCTACACAAATTGCACTAAAGAAAGTTTTTAATTCTGCAATGAGTGACAGCCTTATTAAAGGTTTTCTTTAGAAAACGGATTGCTGAAAAAGATGAAGAAAAAATTTTTTACTCCTCTTGAATGTGTAGCCTATTTCTAGAAATCTTTATGAAGGGCTAAACCTTAAATCAAGAACTAAGGGGGTTCAAAAGCTCAACTAAAAAACCAATTAACGATCAAATAAAAAGGAAGCCACGCCGGTGCCGGCGTGGCTTCCTTTTTTACTTTTGCCCTTCCTAGCCAGTGAGTAACAAGTATAAAGTCGTCTAACAGGCTTAGTTTTAGAGGTTTGGAAATAATTCGATCAAAATTGGACCATTTGATCTGAAACCTAGGTCTACCAAAGTTTTCAAAGACTGCTTTTTCCTTATAAAACCCTGATAATAGAACGAAAGAGTGAAGGTCTCAGCGACCAAAACCTGAGAAAAATTGGTAAATGACCCATTTTTACCTAAATCGTTGCCAACTCCCGGATTAGTGGAACTAAAATAGAAGCTGTGGAAATTAAGCAAAAATTGGCTGCTTTTCTCTGCACCCAGTTAAAGCTAGAACTCAGTGATAAAAAGATGCTCGTCACCCATGCGCATGACGAAAAGGCTCGATTCCTAGGCTACGAAAGAGAGGGGCAATTTACCAGTGTCAGCACTGGTAAATCGTTGATCGCCGGCCCTATTTCATATCTGGTTTTGCAGACCAGTGGGGTTAGGCGGTTACCTCGCTGAGTTTAACAAATCGCTCCTTAGTTAGAATCTGAAACCTCGATGCTCTTGTTTCTACTACTGTCTGTGTGCAATCTGAAAGATCGATTCTTGCATTCCCCTTCTGTAGGTGGCAGCAGGCGGACATAGAAATTCCCGAAACCGAGCATTTTCGGCAGTTTTACATCCGTGTCTTAAAACATATCCATACAGAACCCTTGTGAGGGTTTGATGGTGAGGTAGGTTTTGAGACATTAAGAGTCTATGCTGCCGTCAATGCCCGATCGCCCTTCTCAATCTCTTTTTTGCCACCGTTTGGTCTACAGTCTCAACTGTCACACCGTAAATCGTCACTTTGCCGAAAACAGCTACTAAAATTTCCTGACTGAGATTGCAGAAACCTCCCACTGCTTATCCGCTGCAGAAATACAAGGGAATCCAACGATGCTACATTGACTCATTTTCGATAGTCATTGCTTAGGAATGGTATCGGAGTGAATGATGACGGTTACGCTTGAACACCATGACTAAAAACTGGCTTCGTTTCCCTGAGGGACTATGTTATGCGTTGAGCCACTCAGGTTAACAGTACTCTCAGTGATCGCTCAACAGGCAATCCTCAGGCAACTCGTAAACGCTCAACATCCTTCTTCGGTGGCGCACCAAACATGCGGGAATATTCGCGACTGAATTGAGAAGGGCTCTCATAACCAACCTGATACGCCGCACGGGTTGCATCCACATCTTCAGCCAGCATCAGACGACGAGCTTCCAATAACCTCAACTGCTTTTGATATTGCAACGGACTCATGGAGGTCACTGCCTTGAAGTGCCGATGAAATGATGCCGAAGACATGCTTGCTTGCTTTGCCAAATCATCCATATTCAGTGACTTGGTAAACTCAGCTTTGATCTGGTTAATCACCTCTGCAATGCGCTGCATCTGGCTACCAGAGGTCGCAATCTGCCAAACCGCTTCGCTCTGGCCGCCCATTAGAAGACGGTAATAGATTTCGCGAATCATCATCGGTGCCAGGAATGGAATATCCTCGGGCGTATCGAGAAGCCGTGTGAGTCGGGTGGCACACTCAATTAGTGGAGCATTTGCTTCGCTAACGAATAAGCCTCTGACTGAACTTTCTTTTTGATCTGGATGACGTTGAATTTGGTCAATAATGTCCCAAAGTTGAGTTGCGTCCAGGCTGAGCTTAAAGCAGAGATACGGCTGCTCCGGTGTTGCTTCAATAATGTTTCCACTGAGCGGGAGATCGACTGTGACCACAATGTATTGAGCCGTCCCATAGTAATAGGTTTCCTTACCCAGTAAAGTTTCTTTTTTACCCTGAACAATAATGCAAAGCGTCGGTTCATACACTGTGCAGAGTTCTGTCGGAGCCGCAGATTCCCGCATCAATTCCAACTGAGCGATCGCCGTGGAATGGATACCGTTTCCTCTGCCATCCGTGTGGCGGGTCACTAATTCCGCCAGTTTCTGACAAGCATCAATCGTGGTCTCGCGCTTTAGGAATTCATCTGCCATACCAGGTCCTCGTCAACGCTTAGCAGCGGATTGTGAGACATCCCTTTCATTATTTTTCTACGCCTATTATAGAGGATTCTTTTGAGCACTGTCTTGAGAAAATTAGGCAATAATCTGCAAAGTTTATGTATTCAGAACCTTTTGTCCAAAGCCTATGATGAACTCATGCCATAAGCGCAATGAAAGAATAAGGCAATAAAGGAGATAGACCGATGGCTCAGAAAACATAGTTTATTACAAGTGCTTCCCGTGGAATTGGAGCCGAAATTACGATCCAATTCGCCCGACACTGGGTCAAGCCACAGCAATTGAGACGATCGAACGCTGGAGTAGGTTGTTTTTGCAATCACATCTTCTTCATGCTCAAGGTGCTTTTGATTATGTCTACAGCACAGGTGACAATCTTGATCCAAACGTGGGTGTGATTCGTCAAACTCCCTGATTGCTGCGGCTCTGTTCCAGCACTTCTAGTTTTGTTACTGAACAATTGATCGCCATTGATAGCAGAGTTAACTGCGCCATCACAACAGATGGTGAATGGCGGAGTGTGTTGGTGTGAATTAATTACTTACTGTTCATGACACAGCTCAATGATGAACAGAAATATTCTCATGTCTCTCAACAATGAAAGGAAGTAACTAATGTTAGAACAACATCAAAATACGGCTCAATACGAGCAAAATGGGCAAATCCATGTTCAAACAACATCTCCAAAAGGGGATCAGCATGACTACAAAGAAGCAATCGAGATCCTCGCCTCAAAGATCCGAGGTGAACTGATCCTGCCTGGTCACCCTGACTATGAAGCAGAACGGAAAGTCTGGAATGGTAGCTTTGATGGCTATCCCGCTGCGATCGTGCGCTGTGCTGATGCGAAAGATGTTAAAGTCGCCGTCAATTTTGCCCGTGAGCAGGCAATGACGCTCTCTGTGCGTAGCGGAGGACATAGTGCAGCCGGACATGGCACCAATAACGGTGGACTGGTGATTGATCTTTCCCAGATGAAGACGATGACGATTGACCCGGTACGCCACACAGCCCGTCTGGAACCTGGTCTGACCTGGGGTGAAGTTGCCGAAAAGCTCCAGTCCTTTGGATTGGCATTGACGGCAGGTGACGTTGCCTCTGTGGGTGTAGGTGGTTTGCTGCTCGGCGGTGGCATTGGTTGGATGGTCCGTGCTTATGGTTTAACCATTGATCGCTTGCAAGCAGTAGAACTGGTTACGGCGGATGGACAACTGCTGCGTGCCAGCGCTGACGAAAATCCCGAACTGTTCTGGGGACTGCGCGGTGGTGGTGGCAACTTTGGTATTGCGACCGCTTTCGAGGTAAACCTACATCCAGGTGGAACTATCTTGGGCGGTGCCGTCTTTTATGAGGCAACCGAGGCAGAGCGTATCCTGCGAGAGTATACCCGTCTAGCAGCGGCAGCACCGGATGAACTTTCCACTGAAGTTTTGTTCATGCTGGCACCTCCCGCCCCTTTCATCCCACCCAATAAGCAGGGAACCCCAGTCGTCGTGATTATGGTCTGTTACACCGGTGACATCAGCGAGGGTGAGCGGGTTGTGGCTCCTCTGCGTCAGCTTGCCACCCCGCTCTCCGACCTGATTGCGCCTATGCCCTATTCGGCTATTTTTGCACTCACAGCAGTGGGTGAGATCCCTGGCTTTCAGCATCATTCGCGATCGCAGTTTTTCGAGACGTTCTCAAACGAGATGATTCACGCATTAATTGAATCCACTCAATCCATCCTGTCTCCTGAAACGCTGATCACCCTGCGTGTCTTGGGTGGCGCGATGAGTCGGGTCGCACCTGATGCAACAGCCTTTGCTCACCGTGACAAACAGGGCATGGTATTAATCACTCACTTCGCACCATTATCTGCCGATGCTGCCAGTCTCGATGCCCGCACCCAGCGAGTCTTTCGGGCACTCTTACCTTACGCTAACGGCGCTTATGTCGGTTTCCTGGCAGACGAGGGAGAGCAGCGGATTCGTGAGGTCTATCCGACTGCCACATACGAGCGACTCGTCGCGCTCAAGAACCAGTATGACCCGACCAATTTGTTCCATCGCAACCAGAATATCAAACCCACTGTTGCCCCAGCGACACTTGCTGATCCAGTGAGTTTATAGCGCTATAGCGTTCACAAACAGGTTGTGAACAAGGAGTGTGGGAGCGAAGTCCCCACGCAGGGTTTCAATCCCACACCCCGTTCAAATTCAGAAAGAGTCACTATACCTTTACCCCTAAAACAATGAGTACTCAATTCAGTCAAAGCAACGTTGCAATTGTCGGACAGAGCGAGAACCTTGAGTGGTTTGATACAATGCCTGGCGAGCACATGGCTATCCGCGTCCATAGTAAAGATGTCGATGGGGCTTTCACAATTATTGAAGTGGATGTTCCACCGTTCATCGGACCGCCACTCCACTATCACAAAGATAGGGAAGAGATCTTTGAAGTCCTTGAAGGCAGATTTCGCTTTCACGTCGAGGGCGAAGAGCTTGAGGTCGGACCTGGAACATCGGTCGTGGTGCCTCGTAACACCGTGCATGGATGGGTAAATCTTGGACCCGGAAGGGCTCGGTTGATCTTCACCTTCGTCCCTGGTGGTATCGACGAATTCTTCCCCCAAATCGGTCAAACGCCGCCTGAAGGTTGGACAGAGCTTGCACGGCAGCACGACACTTGGATCGTTGGAGCGCCTCTGTCTGTTTAAGCTCCATCCTCCAACACTGCTGCTGAACCTTACTGAGTGACAGCAGAGCAAATTGTGAATGAGCAAAGGCGCTCACGATCGTCCAACCGTAAAATTTAAGCTTCTTGACTTCCAAGAGGATATCTGAATTAGAGGACTCACACACTTAAGTTTGATCTTAAAGTGCAACCTGAGTTGAAATCAGTTTCATTCCAGAGAGTGATTGATAAATCATTCTCTGGAAGACGAAAAACTACAAACTCTGAGCAGGCGACAAACCAAAGTCGATTACCTATAGTGAACTCACACTAACATTTTCGGATGATGGAAGGCATGAAAGCAGTGCGACTGCATGGATACAACCAACGACTTGTCCTCGAAGATATTCCTGTCCCCGATGTTGAGCAGGCTGAAGTCCATCGCGTCGTCATCAAGTACGCATGAGGAAGCAGAGAATGTGGAACCATTCAAATCGCAGGGCGATTTTGCTTGCCCTGCTCACTGCTGCCCTTGTCGGCTGCAACAAGATGCTGAATGCCGCTGAGTCTGAACGAAACGCAACCGAAGTAAATCGCGCCGTCGTCCAGGCTGCCTTCGACAAATGGCGAGTCGGGCAAGGCAGCCCGTTCGACCTGCTGCTACCGGAAGCCGAGTGGACGATCGTTGGTTCTTCGCCGCTCTCGAAGATCTATCGCAGCAAGCAGCAATTCATGGATGAGGTCATCACTCCGTTCAACGCGCGGGTGAAGAGTCCACTCGTGCCGACCGTGCAAGGACTCTACGCCGATGGCGATACGGTGATCATCTGCTTCGACGGTGCCACGACGGCTCTTGATGGCTTGCCGTACCGCAACACCTACACTTGGTACTTCACTATGAAAGACGGGAAAGTCGTCAAGGCGACAGCGTTCTTCGATACCAGGGTGTTCGACGAATTTTGGAACCGGGTTTCGCCACCGAAATGATTTGCGTGCCTCAATGCCGTGGTCATTCAATGAGTTCCTCTCAGATGTCAGAAGCCCCTTCTTGATTTTGATCGGCGTTAACCGACTGCACAGTGACTTACTGATTTACGATTGCGCCATATTGTTTGCTTATTTGCAGTAGAGGATTCTTTTGAGCATTACTCTCCTGCTTGAGAAAATTAGGCAATAACCTGAAAGGTTTATGTATTTAGAGTCTTTGTTCAAAAGCCTAAGATAAACCCATACCAGAAAGGCGATGAAAGGATAAGGCAATCAAGGAGATAAAACAATGACTCAAAAGACATGGTTCATTACAGGTGCTTCCCGTGGCATTGGAGCCGAAATTGCGAAAGCCGTTTTGGCAGCAGGAGACCAATTGATCGCAACCGCCCGCAAAAAGACTGATTTGGAGCAATTCGAGTCGAACCCCAATGTGTTGACGCTGAGCCTCGATATTACTGATGAGGCTCAAGTGCAAGCGGCAGTGGCAGCAGGACTGGAACGCTTTGGGCAGATTGATGTGTTGGTCAACAATGCCGGATTCGGTATCCTAGGCGGCGTCGAAGAAACTAGTGCCCAAGAGGTTGAGCGGGTCTATCGCACAAATGTCTTCGGGCTGTTGAATGTGATCCGTGCCGTGTTGCCCAGTATGCGTCAGCGCCGCTCTGGACACATTATGAACCTATCGTCGATCGGGGGCTACCGCTCCACTCCCGGGTGGGGCATCTACTCCTCAACCAAGTTTGCAGTTGAAGGCATTACCGAAGCGTTGCATGATGAGTTAGCGCCTCTAGGCATCCATGCGACTGTGGTCGAGCCAGGCTACTTCCGCACCGGTTTTCTCGATGGCAGCTCGCTCCAGCGTACTGCAATGGAAATTGAGGATTACGCAGAGACGGTCGGTAAAGTTCGTAAAATCGCCTCTGAACTGAGCTATCAACAACCGGGAGATCCTACCAAGCTTGCCCAAGCGATGCTTCAGCTCGCGAATGCTGATACACCACCGCTCCGGTTGCCGCTCGGCACAGACACCCTGAAAGCCATTGCTAAAAAGAACGCTTACGTCGAGCAAGAAACGGCACAATGGCGCGCGCTGGCTGAATCGACTGATTACAGATAGGGGGCGCAGGAGCGTGAAGGAACGATAGCGAATGAAGGCTTTCAAGTTCTCGGTGACAATATTACATCCTACCGAGAACTTGAGGCATATAACGACCAAGCTCACCTGCCCGGCGGACGCGAGAAGCTATGAACTTCAGAAAGCCTACATGCCCCCCAGATCAATGCAGCGCCTTTTGGGGGAGACGAGCAATAAAAGGCAGAGGAGACGACCATACATGGGATGACAACATTTATTGTTACTTTGATTTGGTGGCTAAGAATTAAGCGGAGTCAAAGCCCCGTTCATATTCTTTCCTTCTGCCTTCTGCCTCCTGCCCTCTGCCTTTTGTATCAATTCTTCGCTATGAATGGAGCCGATTCGTTCTCTCAATGCGCCGCCAGAACGATGGGCAAGAACGGCTTGAATTTCTGCGACAATCGCCAGAGCAATTGCCTCTGGTGCATCAGCACCAATATCGAGACCAATTGGACTGTAAAGGCGATGCAGTTGAGCGGCTGTGGGGATGAATCCATCGGCTTGCAAGTCCTGAAGCAATCGTTGGGTGCGACTTTTCGGACCAAGGATGCCCACATAACCCAGCGGTGAAGGAAGCAGCGATCGCAGTAGTGTTCGATCGCGTAGGTAGTTGTGGGTCATCACGACTGCAACCATGCGCGGATTCCAGATGAGATGTGCCTGAAGGTTCTCCGGTTCGCTGTGGATAATTTCGTCTGCCAACCCAAAGCGATCGCGGGTGGTGTAACCCAGTCGGTGATCGATGACCGTAACGTGCCAGCCGAGTTGTTTAGCACACTCAACAACCGGAATTGCATCGTGACCCGCTCCAAATACGAGCAGGGGAACGAGGGGTTGAATGACTTCGATGAGAACTTCTGCTGCACCGTTGGATAACCTGTAGCTTTGCACCTGCGATCGCGTAGCGCTTCCAGTGGAGAATTGCGCCTCGCCCAGCATCCGACGGGCCTCTTCCAGCACGCGGCGAGCAAGCTGACGGTCTTCAATCCCATCAACCACAGTGCCATCCGGTTTCAACAGCAGGCGGGAGGCAATGCTAGCACGAGTTTCTCCCTCGATCCGGAATACCGTTGCGATCGCTCCGGGTTGTCCCTGATGCAAACAGTCTGCGATGAACTCGATCTGACTTCTTGCAGACGCATCATTGAGGGACTCAATCAACACGTCTACCACACCATTGCAACCCAAGCCCAAGCCCCACACTATATCCTCGCTGGAAGTGGTATCGTACTGCACCACAACGGGTTTGCCCGAGTAAAACATCAGGGGTTGCGATCGCTCAAAGACATCCCCTTCAAGACATCCGCCACTGATGGAACCGATCGTTTGACCGTCTTCTACAAGCAACATCCGTGCCCCCGGTTGGCGATAAACTGAACCTTTCGTTTTCACGACCGTAGCAAGGGCAGAACACCGTCCGTCATTGGCTATCTGCTTGAAGGCTTTAATGATGTCTTGGAATTCTCTCATTGCTGTTATGAGCTAATTTTAGTTGTGCTGTTCACAGGAGCTTGTCAGGTGTGATGGGCAAATCGCGGATGCGCTTGCCCGTGGCGTGGTAGATGGCGTTAGCGACTGCTGCTGCTGCGCCAACGATGCCGATCTCGCCGATACCCTTGATTCCTAAAGGATTAACGTGCGGGTCGTTCTCCTCAATGAAGACTGTATCGATGTCGGGGATGTCAGCGTTAACGGAAACGTGGTACTCGCCAAGATTGCCATTGATATAGTTTCCATACCGTGCATCCAGTAGCGTTTCTTCATGAAGCGCCATGCTAATGCCCCAAACGACACCACCAACGATTTGCGATCGCGCTGTCTTGGGATTTAGGATGCGACCTGCGGCAATAACGCAGAGGAAACGCGGAATCTTTATCACGCCTGTGTTTGGGTCAACGAGCACTTGGGCAAAATGTGCGCCGAAGGCGTGCATGGAAAACTTCTGTGCTGCGTCATCGGGCTTCGAGTCAACCCGCACTTCCACGCCTTGTGCCAAGTTGTGCCGTTGCATGATGGCGACGTAGGACTCTCCCCGTGCGGGTTGCCCTTTGGTAAAGAGCCGTCCGTCAGCAGCTGCGATCGCCTCCTGGTTTGCGCCCCGCAGTGGCGAGTTGGCATCGTCACGCGCCAAGGCAGCGAGGCGCTGTCGTACTGCAATACATGCTTCCTGCACCGCCGTACAGAAGCTTGCTGCACCAAATGAACCGCCCGACGCTGGAGTTGGCGGAAAGTTACTGTCGCCGATTTCCACCTGCACTCGCTCCGGTGGCACTCCCAGCGCATCTGCCGCCACTTGCGTCAATACTGTGTAAGTGCCAGTCCCCAGGTCGGTCGCGCCAGTGTGTACCTGCACCCGCCCATCCGGTAACACTCGCACGATAGCTGACGATGGACGGAGGCGTGCTGGGAAACTTGCACTCGCCACCCCATAACCAGTGAGGTAGCGACCCTCACGCATCGAACCGGGTTCGGCGAGGCGTTTCTCCCACCCAAAGCGCTTTGCCCCTTCCCGAAAACACTGTACTAGAGAGCGACTCGACCACGGTAAGCCGCTCTCCGGGTCACGCGGGGGTTCGTTACGCACGCGCAGTTCGATCGGGTCGATCTTCAGCGCGTAAGCCAACTCATCCATTGCCGACTCCAAGGCAAATGAACCCGGAGCTTCCCCCGGTGCCCGCATAATCATCGATCGATCGAGGTTAAGAGGAACAATTCGGTGCGTCACTAAGCTGTTCGGACACTCGTACATGATGCGCGACATCACGCCATTTTGCTCGGCGAACTCGTCAAACACAGCCGTTTCCATAATGCTTTCATGGGCAAAGGCGGTGAGGCGACCATCGCGCTTTGCTCCGAGTCGCAGGCGCTGCTGCGAGTGGGGGCGGTGTCCTACACAGGTAAACATCTGCGCTCGCGACAGAACGACTTTCACGGGGCGACCGATTTGTTTAGCAGCAATCGCGGCTAAAATAACGTGTTCGCGTGTCGGCACTTTGCTGCCGAACCCGCCACCGACATATGGACAGACGACGCGCACGTTCTGCTTGGGGATGCGGAGCGTACTGGCAACGCTTGTCTGGTTGGCATCAACGTGTTGGGTGGAGTTGTAGAGCGTCAGGCGATCGCCTTCCCACACGGCAATCGTGGCGTGCGGTTCGATTGGGTTGTTGTGTTCGATCGGTGTTGTGTACGTTACATCAATGCGAACATCCGCTGCACTCAAGCCTTGTTCCAAATCACCTTGCTGAGTATCGGTCGGGTAGCCTGCATTGATCCTTTCCGGTGCATAAGCGCGGTCGAGATTTGCTGCAAACTCCAGTACCGGACGTTCTTGTGTATAGGCAACGCGCACGAGTGTTGCGGCATATTCAGCTTGCTCGAATGTCTCGGCAACAACCAAGCCGACGTGCTGCCCATAGTGGTTAATCCGGTCGTTTTGCAGCACTGGAATCACTTTGATGTAGCGATCGCTGACTTCGGGCGGGTCAGTGGTTGCTAGCTTCGGCGCGTTGAGGTGGGTAATAACGGCAAGGACTCCGGGAGATTTTTCTGCTGCGCTGGTGTCGATGCTCTGGATGCGTCCACGGGCGATCGTACTCCGTACCACGACGGCATGAGCTAAGTTCTTCATTGGAAACTCAGCCGCGTAACGTGCCGCTCCCGTAACCTTGAGCCGCCCGTCAGTTCGATCCATCGGCTTGCCGATCGCTGAGTTCGTTGGCTTGTCAGCGTTACTTTGAGCTGAAAACTGCATAGGTAGGCGTTGTCCTTATTTTGTTCAGAGGAGCTTATCGGGTGTAATTGGTAAATCGCGGATGCGCTTGCCCGTGGCATGGAAGATAGCGTTGGCGATCGCTGCCGATACGCCCACGATGCCAACTTCCCCAACGCCTCTTGCCCCTAGCGGATTTGCCTTGAGGTCTGGCTCTCCCACAAAGTACGTTTCGATCGCGGTCACGTCGGCATTCACGGGTACGTGGTACTCACCGAAATTGGCATTAATGAAACGCCCATTACGTGAGTCCATTTGGGTGTACTCCATCAGCGCCTTGCCAATACCGCCCACAACGGCACCGCTCACCTGAGAGCTTGCCGTTTTGGTATTAATCACCCGTCCGATATCACAGACTGAGACAACCCGCGATACTCTCACCAGTCCAAAGTCTGGATCGATATGCACCTCAGCGAAGTGTGCGCCAAAGGAGTGGATGGAGAAGCGCTGCTTCTCGTCTCCTGGTTCAGAGTCTTTTTCGGTTTCAATGTAGTCTCTGTTAGCGCGTTTCAGGATGTCTGTATAGCTCTCGCCCTTCGACGCATCCTGCTTTAAAAACAGCCGTCCGTCTTCCACCCCAACCTCATTGGCCTTGGCGTTGGACAGGAGTGAATTCGGCTGAGTACTGGCTAGAGACAGGGCTTGTTCGCGGACTGCCAGACACGCCGCTTGCACCGCAGAACCCAGACTCGCGGTGAGCATCGAGCCGCCTTGCACAGGGGAGTAGGGGAAATCTGTATCCCCCAACTCAAACCGCACTCGTTCGGGCGGCAAACCCAGAGCATCTGCCGCAATCTGGGTCATGATCACATAAGTCCCCGTGCCGATGTCGCTGCCTGCACTTTGCACCACCGCCGTACCGTCAGCCAGGAGACGCGCTTTGGCAACAGCTCGCAAGCGAAACATCGGGTAGGTAGCCGTTGCCATGCCCATGCCAACTAAGTAGCGACCGTCACGCATCGATCGCGCTTGAGGATTGCGCCGCGACCAGCCAAACTTTTCTGCCCCGACCTGGTAGCATTCCTTGAGAAATTTGCTCGACCAAGGCAGCCCATCTTCGGGATTGACTTCGGCATAGTTCCGCATCCTCAATTCGATGGGGTCGAGCTTGAGGGTGTAGGCAAGTTCATCTAGACCACATTCGAGGGCATACACACCAGAAATTTCCCCCGGTCCCCGCATAAAGGTGGGCGTATTGGTGTTGAGCCGGACGAGACGGTATCTCGTTACCAGGTTCGGGCAGGCATAAAGCATCCGAGTCGCATCGAGCGTCGCCTCGGTATACTCTTCGTACATGGAGGTTCCCGCCGTTGCCTCGTGGACGATCGCGGTAAGCTTGCCATCCTTCGATGCGCCCAATGCCACCCGTTGCACCGTGTAGGGTCGAAATCCCACTGAAGTGTACATCTGCTGGCGGGTGAGCACCAGCTTGACGGGACGCTTCACCTGACGGGCAGCGATCGCAGCGACAGTGACATGGGGCCAACTCCGCAGACCCGAGCCAAATCCTCCGCCAACGAAGGGCGAGATCACTCGCACGTTCTCTTCAGGCATTCCAAAGGTGAGGGCGACGTGCTTCCGGGTGTTGTACACCCATTGAGTTTTGTCGTAGAGTGTCAGTTTATCGCCTTGCCAAGTCGCGATCGTGGCGTGTGGCTCCATCGGGTTGTGGTGTTCGATGGGAATTGTGTAGCTGCCCTCAACCCGCACCTCAGCACTTGCTAAAGCATCAGGATTGCCGCGCACCACATCGGCATGTCGTCCTCCTTGGCTGGATTCGGTAGGCGGGAAAGCTTGTGCCATTGCCGCTTCTACAGTTGTCGCGGGAGTTTGCTCTTCGTAACGAACCTGCACCAGCGAGGCAGCATACTGAGCACGCTCCAGGGTATCGGCAACCACCACTGCAATGGGCTGACTGTTGAAGTAAATGGTATCGCTTTGGAAGATGGGAAAGTGTTTCCCGACTTTAGGATCGATCAACGCCCGCTGCTCGGGTTTGTCAAAGGTCAGCTTTGGGGCGTTGAGATGGGTAATTACCCTCAGGACACCGGGAGCGCGTTCTGAGGCTTGGGTATCGATTTGCCGGATGCGCCCTTTCGCGATCGTACTCATGACCAACACGGCATGTACAAGGTCAGGCACTTCGAACTCCGCCGAGTAACGTGCTGCCCCAGTCACTTTCAAGCGCCCGTCAACACGATCCATCGGCTTACCGACAGCAGCATCTTTCCCCTGACTCATGCCACACCTCCATCGACCACTGTAGTCAGCGCCTGCACGATCGCCCGCCTACCCATCTCGATCTTGAAGCGGTTATGTTCGTAAGCCCGTGCTTCGCGCATCGTCACTTCGGCAGCTTTCTGGAAGGTGGCTGCCGTTGCTGGTGCACCTGTCAGTATCTTTTCCGCTTCCACTGCACGCCACGGCTTGTGTGCCACCCCGCCCATCGCTACCCGTGCTTGGCGGATTTTGCCGCCCTGGATGTCCAGCGCGGCAGCAACAGAGACGAGGGCAAAGGCATAAGAGGTGCGATCGCGCAATTTCAGGTAGTACGATCGCGGCGCGAAAACGGCAGATGCAGCGGGTAAGTCGATCGCCGTAATCAGTTCGTCGCGTCGCAGGTTCGTATCTACTTGTGGCGTATCGCCCGGTAAGCGGTGAAACTCTGAAATGGGAATACTTCTTTGCCCTTGCGGTCCTTCGACTTGCACGATCGCATCAAGCGCCACCAATGCCACGCACATATCCGATGGATGGGTGGCAATGCACTGCTCGTTCGCGCCGAAGATGGCATGGATGCGGTTGTAGCCTTCCAGAGCGCCACAACCCGTACCGGGTTCTCGCTTGTTGCAAGGCATCGCCGTATCGTAGAAGTAGTAGCAGCGCGTTCTTTGCATCAGGTTCCCGCCGTTGGTTGCCATGTTTCGCAATTGGGCGCTGGCTCCAGCCAGGATAGCTTGAGAGACAAGTGGGTAGCGCTGGCGCACCAGTGGGTGATTTGCCGTGTCGCTGTTGCGTGCCAAAGCACCGAGACGCACGCCACCATTGCGTTCTTCAATGCCAACGAGTTCCAGCCGCGAGATATCCACGAGGCGATCGGGCTGTTCCACGTTGTCCTTCATTAAATCTAGAAGGTTCGTGCCGCCAGCAATGAACCTCGCTGCTTGGTTGCTGCCAACTGTCTGGATGGCTGCGCCGCGCTCTGTCGTGCGCGTGTAAGCAAATGGTTTCATAATGTCACACTCCTCGGGGACTTGCGCTTGCTTCACGGATAGCCGCGACGATGCCGGGGTATGCGCCGCAGCGACAGATGTTGCCGCTCATGCGTTCGCGTATCTCCGCATCCGTTAGCTTCACGCCTCCGGTTTGCCTAACATCAGCCGTTACTGCACTCGCCGTACCTGTTGCTACTTCATCTAATAGCGCTACAGCGGAGCAAATCTGACCGGGCGTGCAGTAGCCACACTGAAAGCCGTCATGCTTAATGAACGCCGCTTGCAGTGGATGCAGCGCATCTCCCTTGGCGAGACCCTCAATTGTGGTGATCTCGTCACCTTCATGCATCAGCGCCAGGGTGAGACAGGAGTTGATGCGCCGTCCGTTAACCAATACCGTACAAGCACCGCACTGTCCGTGGTCGCAACCCTTCTTGCTCCCCGTCAGCCCAATGTACTCGCGCAAGGCATCGAGCAACGTGACACGCGGTTCTATTTTCACTGCGCGTGCTGTCCCATTCACCCGCAGTGTCAGATCAACCGTGTCTGTTCCTGGGATAGTGCGAACTGATGGAGAAGATGGCGGACGAGTTTGAGCAAAGACTTTAGTTGCCCAGTTTCCCACTGCACTAAAAATTGCGCTGATCAGCATGAGCTGACCGAACCGTCGTCGTCTTAACCGAAAGCCCATCGGCGTTCTCCTAAATTAAATTCTCTGCCATAGATTGAGGCGATTTTTTTGCCCAATCCTCGGATTGATCCAACGATCAAAGCAAGTTTTGTTATGCCTTGCTCATTGCCTTATCCTTTCGTTTCCCCTTGGAACGTGTTCATCATAGAGTTGAAAGAATTAGCACCAAATACATAAAACTTGCACATACTTGCCCAATCCTCTCAGGTGCAGGATTGACCAGAGTGAATATTCTCTATAGAGTGTCTAGAAAAGGCTGAATTTCTCAGGCATCCAGTAGAGCGATCGAAATAATGAAGCGGGGTACAGCAAGCAACTTATGTCAAGAATTGGCAACATTAGTGATTCGGCACACTTATGGAAAGGGAAACGGTATCCATTCAACCGCCATTGAGCCGTTGGAATTGATGCGAGAATCTACGGCTCCGACAGCACTTCGTGCCGTGTATGAACCGACACTTTGCATTATTCTTCAGGGTAAAAAAGAAACTTTACTGGGCAAGGAAACCTATCACTATGGGACGGCTCAATACATCGTGGTCACGGTCGATCTACCACTCAGCGGATTGATTGTTGAAGCAACACCGGAGCAACCGTATCTATGCTTTAAGCTCAGCCTGGACGCGACTCAGCTTTGGGAGATTATCGACCAACTCCAGTGCAGTCCAGATCAAAAAGAAAGTTCAGTCAGAGGCTTGTTTGTAAGTGATGCTGATGAATCGTTGATTGATTGTGCCATCAGACTGACACGGCTTTTGGATACGCCGCAGCATATTCCATTCCTGGCACCCATGATTGTTCGCGAGATCTATTACCGCCTTCTAATCGGCGAACAAGGTCAAGCGGTTCGTCAGATTGCGACTTTTGGGAGTCATATGCAGCGCATTGCGGCAGTGATTAAACAGATCAAAGCTGATTTTACACAAGCATTGCGGATTGATGATCTAGCTAAGCAAGCAAGTATGTCTCCCGCATCATTCCATCGGCATTTTAAGGCAGTAACCTCAATGAGTCCGGTGCAATATCAAAAACAGCTAAGGCTGATGGAAGCCCGTCGTCTAATGTTGATTGAAAAGGTCGATGTCACCAATGCTGCTCATCAAGTTGGGTACGAGAGTGCCTCACAGTTCAGCCGTGAATATTCTCGTATGTTCGGTATGTCACCCATGAAGGATATTGCACAGTTCCGTAAAGTCTAAACAGGGGATTTGCCGAGGCAGGGGTTTATCCAGCATCAGAATATTTTCCAACGCTAAGGCTGATGTGAATGAGCAGAAAATATAGTGCAATTTGCAAATGAGTTGCGCAACGAGTGAGAGCAGCTCCAGTCTAGTGTTCTAGCTTCTGATAAGTTGACATCCAACTGCCTTTAAGGAACAGCAATTGGAAGTGAATAAAACCCTGCAACGTGCACAGGTTTCAACTTTATAAGCTTGTGCTACCTATTTGCAAATTGCGCAAAATCTTTTGCTCAGTCATAACATCTGTTCCGATCGTTATAGCGTATATCATGATAATTCTTTGACTTCCGACGGAAATGTTGTTCTTCCTAGAGACTGAATTTCTCCAACTACTAAAGGAGTGCTTCATTGCTAAATCTCCGCCTAGAACCCGAACTGAAAGAGCGGTTGCGGGAGATTTTCGGTGCACAAGGCTATCAAACTCTGATTCGAGAAGTTCTTTGGCAGTTTGTGGAGCAGCAGATGGGGCAGAATGAGGTGCGCTGGCATCGCCTCTCGGAACGAGAATCGTATTCAGCTGAGGATAGGCGATTGCCCTCTCATCCCCCATAGAAATAGCGAACCGTTGAACTGGGGTGAGTCTCTTAGTGCCTTTTCAAGGCAGATGAATAGGGCGATCGCCCCTTTCGAGTCAGCCACCCCTCTACCGTAAATCCAATCGCTAACAATCGTTCCAGCAAATGGTTCATATTGCCATTGAGAGCGATCGCCCACAGGAGCGGTATCGAGGTGGGATTGTAGCCAGATTGTTTTTGTTGTAGTTGCAGCTTGATGATGACAAATGATGGAAGGATGCTCCAACTCTCCAATCGGGTGTGGGTCGAATCAAAGGTTGATAAGTTTTTCGGAAATGCAGGTGGTGATCGCTTGTTCCGATTCAACTGATGGAATCGAAACAAGCTGCTGAATGGATTCAGTGATTTCTTGAATGGAAACTGGAGGAGGGATTAAAGTCACACTGTGACCACCAATACGTTATCCCAATCGTTCTGTCGATTAACTACGGCTATGTTTTACCGAACCAATGGAACTCCGCGTTTAGAGGTCAAAGTTTGCAAATCTGAACTTGAACAATGCAGTAGACACTGGTCTCTTAAAGAGTGATGTGTAGAATGGTTGCAATAGGTGGATTACAGTCTATACACTGCCCAGAATGTGAGAGTCAGCAGATCGTCAAAAACGGCAAGATCACTATTCAAGACGGTACCATTGTTCAAAAACATCTGTGTAAAAACTGCCGCAAGCAATTCAATGAGCGCACAGGTACACCAATGGCATGCCTTCGGACTCCATCGACGCTTGTGACGTTAGCGATGGCTGTATGCAGCGAAGGTATAGGTGTGCGAGCTACAGGGAGCTCTTTTGGCAAATCTCGCTCCACCATCTTATGCTGGAAGAACCATTTGTTCAAGCAGGCAAGCCATTGGTTGTCAAGAAGTCTCAAACCCTTATTTTGTAAGGGTTTGAGGCGAAGAGCGATTATGATATTCAATCCTTCGCTACGGACACTTATTCCTTCACGCTACAATTGAGATAGCGCTTGTTCAGCATTAACTGACACTCGTGCTGTGGTGGTGATCCCGGCTTTTCTCTACTCTTTGTCCAAGAGGAGAACTGTTTTGTCAAACAAAAGTGTAGTCATTTCGAGCAAGAGATCTCGAAATGACTACACTCTCGACGCTTTTATTCGCCGCTCAACGACTGCTAAGCTTGGTCGGCAGGATCGCCATATGGGTCTTCACTTGCTGGGCGTAGATTGCCAAACTGTCCTGCATTCGCTATCTGGTCGGCAGGGTCACCGTACGGGTCTTGACTGGCTGGGCTTATATCACCATACTGTCCGGCATTCGCCATCTGGTCTGCAGGGTCGCCATATGGGTCTTGACTGGCTGGGCTTATATCACCATACTGTCCGGCATTCGCCATCTGATCTGCGGGGTCACCATATGGGTCTTCACTCGCTGGGCGCGGTGATTGATTGTCGGTTCCTGCCGACTGATCATTTAGTAAAGCATCAGCCGCTTTGCGTAGGAAATCACCAACCATAAGAATCCTCCAATAGGAATGTAATTAACTTGGTCATCAGATGCATACTGCGCTAATCAGAGACTTAATAAGTCGCTGACTGTGCCTCTGGTACTGACGTGAGGTCCCGTCCCGTCGATCGGTTGTTATACCCCTGATAGTCACGGTATTGTTGCGCTTCTTCTGCGGGTACTTGGATGCCATTGGGCGGTGGTGTCACCCAATGCACTTGGCGATTTGCATCCCGGTAGTACACACGACCGTTCTTGGAGAGGTAGTACTTGCTATTCGCGCCAGCGTCAGCCTTAGCGTTCTTTTGTCGATTGTAGAGATAGTAGAGAGCTGCAGCACCGGCTAGGACAATTGCCCCTTTCTGAACCTTATTTAATCCCTTCTTTGGCGCTGCTGGGGTAGCATTAGGAGCAGTCGCTGTTGTACGTGTATTATCCATTGGTGGTGGCACTGATGCTTGCGGCTGACCACACCCTACAAAGAGAGGCATGGTCAAAAGCGCCGAAAGAATGATTGCGGTTGGTTTGTTACCGCGTTGGTCTAAAAGTTTTTTCATGTCTTGCTGTCTTAGTCCTCTGCACCAAAGCTCTAATGCCACCTTCGCCTCAGACAATAGATAGGGCTGTACTGAAGCGACGTGGCTTGGATCACATTTTAATGAGCTGACAGTACGTGCCATAGAGAGAGAAGCGCTGGTTTACCTTAAAGCTGGTTGAGTAGCGATCGCACCAGCAACTTCCAAAGGACACGTACTGAACAGTGCTATTAACGAGAGCGCATGCTTGGATTTACTGTCTCATGATGGGACTCATGCGTTTCTTGCTTTTTGCGGAGTCCGGCTAATCCAGCTAGACCGAGTAACCCTAACAAGCCCCAATCGAAATCCTGATCTTCCTCAGTTGTTCGAGTGGCTGAATCGGTTGTCGTACCACTGGTGCTACCAGTTTGTGCTGCTGCTGGCAACGTGAAGGGTACAGTAGCGAGGCTAAGCGTAACGGCGCTGAGCAAAGCAAGTTGAGGCAAGTTTACACGTTTCATAATGTTGGTTCCTTTAAGTTTAGTTAGGTGCAAAGACGTGAGCCAACCATAGAGCAAGCTAGGTTAAAGAAAACTCTTTGAGAAGTAATCACGCCGCTGATTGGTGCCCTTAGTTTAGTAAGTGGCACGGACCTTGTACTCAGACTATAGAAGCAGCTTTGTGTAGTTAAAAGGTAGAGAACGATTAGTAGCACTAAAAGGACGCAGTTCTACCAGTTTTCCGTGGCTTCAATGTGGTTATACCAAATCAAATTGCAAGGGCTACAGAGCCTTTGCCCTTATCCCCAGCCCTTCTCCTCCAGGAGAAGAGTGCTAAAGGCAAAATTCCTCTTCCCCCGGGAGCGGGGTTGAGGGTAGCTCGATTGATCTGTAACGTCTAGTTTTAGATTTGGTACTACTTAACCTCTTAAAGAATGACAAGATTTGACAACCTAAGCATCTGACCCGCTACCACAAGATATTGAATCGCTCAATATAGCTAGTTTTTCCAGATTTCTTGCCCGCACAGTACACCTTGTTTGCGTCTCTCTTGAAGCCACCGAGTCCGATCTGTAGACTCTGTAGTGTCCACTTGATGCAGGTCATGCAAGCGCTCTTCTATGTGCTGGTGGCTGCGCTATAGCCCGATGGGCATTCAAGAAAGGTGACTGTTGCCCCACAAGTATCCACCCTACTCCACGGTCTACTACTAATTAATTTACAGCCACCCTGCTGCAACAGGTGAGACTGAAGCATGATCAGCAAGTACCAGAGTGGCAAGACTAACACCGCCTGCTTAGGCAAAAGCGCATTCACCAATTATCAGCGCAAGCTCACCGCGTTTTCGAGGCGTATCTCGACAAATACCAGACTCGGATTGTTAGTTATGTCTACTCCCAAGCCGAACAACTGTGCTCCATCGGCTTGGGAGCAGTTGAGTTTGCAATGAAGCAAATTGACTAGGGATTACAAATCTCAGACGTACGATCGAACGTGAAATCCGTCAACCTAATGTTGCCATTGAGCTGCGTGTGTCCCAATGGTCAACTTGCCTCTTAGCTCTCCTCGCATAAGTGGGACACGCCCTCTTGAGCATGCTACATTTTCCAATTTTTTGAAGCTACTTGCTCAAAAACTGAGCTGATAATTTTATAAACTCACATTTAT
The DNA here is from genome assembly GCF_014695795.1 of Phormidium sp. FACHB-592. Lineage (NCBI taxonomy): Bacteria > Bacillati > Cyanobacteriota > Cyanophyceae > Oscillatoriales > Oscillatoriaceae > Phormidium > Phormidium sp. FACHB-592. The sequence goes on along the minus strand of NZ_JACJOZ010000085.1, from coordinate 11,610 downwards.
CAGTCGACTTTTCGGTGTATCTTGTTTGAAAGTAGGTTGGGCTGTGAAATTCTAACAGAAACCTCTAGATTGTCCGTTATCAAGAGAGAGTTATGAAAAGGCGCTCTGTGCTGTATACCTTTCTATTTACAGCAGGTTTTTTAATGACGGCTTGCACTCAGCCCCAGCCGTCGGGGCAAGTTGGACAAGACGCAGCATCTAAGACACAGGCAACGGGAACCCCCTCTGCTGTTAATCTGACGTTTGTATCGTATGGCGTGGCTAAGCCCCTCTATTCCAAAATTATTCCAGCATTTCAAGCCGACTGGAAAGAGAAAACAGGTCAGCAGGTGACTTTCAAAGAATCCTATGGGGCTTCTGGCGCTCAAACGAGAGCCATTTTAGGAGGTTTAGAAGCAGATATTTTGGCTCAGAATATCCAAAGCAATGTTGCTCCACTTGTTGAAAAGGGGTTTGTCGCTGCTGACTGGAGTAAACGCTTACCTAACCAAGCTTCTCCCGCGAATACTGTCATGGTGTTAGTCACCCGTCCTGGCAATCCTAAGCAGATCAGCGATTGGCGAGACTTGGCAAAAGATGGGGTGTCGATCGTGGCAATTAATCCTCAAACCTCTGGCAATGCTCGTTGGGGCATTCTAGCTGGCTATGGTGCGCTAGCAAAGGCTGAAGGTGAACCAGCAGCAAACACTTATCTAAACGGCTTTGCTAAAAATATCAAAACGCTGGTGGGCAATGGACGAGAAGCCACAGATGCCTTCGTCAAAAACAAGATTGGGGATGTGCTGGTGACATTTGAGAATGAAATCATCTTCACCAACGATGCCATTCCTGATGATTATCCCTATATCGTTCCAACAAACAATATTCAGGTCGATTTTCCGGTAACTGTGATTGACAAAACTGTTGATAAGCGTGGCACTCGGAAGGTTGCGGAGGCATTTACAGCGTTTTTGTTTACCCCGAAAGCGCAAGAAATTTTTGCCCAAGCAGGGTATCGCCCAATCGACAAGCAAGCCTTTGCTACAAAATCTAGCCAGTACAAACCTGTAGACAAACTCTACACGATCGCAGATTTCGGCGGATGGCAGGCGGTCAACAAAAAACTGTTTGCTGATGGTGGCTTGTTTGATGTGGCTCAAGCAGCAGGCAAACCGTAAGCATCATGATAAGTCGCACGAATCCTATTCCCCGAAATGCAGGTCGGGCATTGTTTTCTGGGCTAGTGCTAACTTACCTAAGTTTCATCCTGCTACTGCCGTTAGGAGTCATCTTTCTGCAAGCCTCCAAGCGTCCGTGGCAGGAGCTATGGCAAGTCATTACAGCTCCGGTTGCCATAGAAGCCTATAAGTTGTCCTTCTCAGCAGCAATTCTGGCAGCGCTCATCAACAGCGTGTTTGGGATGATTCTTGCCTGGATTCTAGTACGTTATGACTTTCCCGGGAAGCGATTTGCAGATGGTTTGGTAGATTTACCGTTTGCGATGCCTGCGGTGGTCGCGGGAATTGCTTTGGTATCCCTATACGGTCCAGATGGGCTATTGGGGCGGTACCTCAATCCCGGAACAGCTTTAGGAAATGGGCTACAGCAATTGGGGTTCTCCCCCGTCAACTTGACTTCATCTGTGATCGGTGTGGTGTTTGCCAAAGTTTTTGTGACGCTGCCTTTTGTGGTGCGCACCGTACAGCCTGTTTTAATGGAGCTAGAGCCAGAGGTGGAAGAAGCTGCCTATGTCTTAGGAGCCAACGATCGACAAGTATTTTGGCGAGTAATCTTTCCGCAATTGCTACCAGCAATTCTTACAGGCTTTACGCTTGCCTTTGCCCGAGGTGTTGGTGAGTATGGAGTCGTTGTTTTAATTTCAGGCAACATTCCCTACGAGACGATGATTAGCTCTGTCTATATTTACCGTCGTCTAGAAGAGTACGACTACAGTGGAGCCACAGCCGTTGCGATCGTACTCCTGATCGTTTCGCTAGTTGTCTTAATTTGTATTAACCTACTGCAATGGTGGACACGGCGATATGAGAATTAGCCTATTTCTGCCCAAGCAGCTTGTCCTGCGATTACAACAGCTTCCTTGGGGTCGCTATCTTCTCATTGGTTTAGGGCTGTCCTTTCTGGCAATTGTTGTCCTTTTTCCCTTGCTAACGGTGTTTTACCAAGCGTTTGCCAACGGCATGACTGCTTACTGGCAAGGCATTACCACGCCTGAAGCCCAACATGCGATCGTATTGACCTTAACGATTGCGCTGATCACGATGCCAGTAAATACGGTTTTTGGGATTGCGATCGCCTGGATCCTGGCACGCTATCAATTTTCGGGCAAGTCAGTGTTAGTAGGGTTGCTAGACTTACCACTCGCCATTTCACCCGTGGTTGTGGGATTAATGTTTATCCTGCTCTACAGTCCGACAGTGGGCATTTTTGGCAGTTGGGTAGAAGCGAGCAACTTTAAAGTAATTTTTGCCTTGCCCGGAATGGTGCTAACGACGTTGTTTGTAACGCTGCCCTTCGTGGCGCGGGAAGTGCTGCCAGTCTTCCAAAATATGGGAATCGATGCGGAAGAAGCCGCACAGACCTTGGGGGCAAATGTCTGGCAAATCTTTTGGCGCGTTACATTTCCTACGATTCGCTGGGCTGTGCTTTATGGCGTCATCCTCTGTACATCCAGAGCGATCGGTGAGTTTGGTGCTGTTTCAGTCATCTCTGGGAAATTGATTCTGGAAACCAACACGCTAACGCTACACATTGAACAGGTATATGCCGAATACCAGACCATTGCTGCTTTTGCCTGTGCTTCGCTGCTTGCCCTTTTGGCGTTACTCACTTTGGTTGCCCAAGAATTATTGCGAATGACAGATAAGTTATCAATGTCAGTACGTACTTCAAAGCCTAAAAATTAGCTGGATAAAAGGAACGATATTGTGGACGAAACGCTGGATTGTTTGGGGGACTATGCTCATCCTCAAGGGTATTTGAAATATGTCAGCACATTACCTTTTTTAGGACAACTGCGCTGCTCCACTCAGACGATCGAAGCTGGAAGCTGGCAAGAAATTCTGCTCGATTATGAGGTTGGCGCTTCTGGAATTGCAGATGGTGCTTGGATTAAAGTGACATTCAAGTTCTATTCAGACTGGGGGCTATTTCAGACTGAAGATCCTTTAGCCGCCAACTATATTTCTGCGGAATATCAGGCGCGTCCAACCCTTCCGGGGGAAAGCCCTGCTACAGTGCAAGCACTCAAGGTGCGCTTTGATCAAAAAGGACATGAACGCCCCTTCCAGAAAGCCATCATCATTGACATTGTAGATGGCTATCTCAAACCCGGAGATCACATTCTCATTCGCTTGGGCGATCGTCGGGCTGGAGGACCGGGAACCCGGGTGCAAACCTTTGTCGAGCAAGGATTCCGCTTTCGCGCTTACATCGATCCCGTTGGCACCTCTCGCTTTGCTGCCATTCCAGGGGATGTTGTGCTGGATATTGTCCCTGGAACACCCGAAAAGCTGACCGTGATTAGCCCTCGATTAGTCAGAGCAGAAACAGCTTTTCCTTTAAGAGTTCGAGCTGAAGACCGCTGGGGCAATACCTGCTGGAACTTAGGTAAACCCCTGAAATTAATCCAGCAAAATGCGTCTGGCGTGATCGTCGAGCAAGAACTGAATTTCCCAGAGCAAGGATGGGCAGTTGCCAAAACGGATCTGACATTGGCAGCGATCGGAGAAACACTGTTTCAATCAACTTTGATCGGAACCAACTTAAAAGGCGGTTTAACGCCTGTCACTGTAGAATCTGACTTGGCTTATCCGCGTGCATTTTTTGCTGACCTGCATGTTCATTCCAACAACACGGTTGGCACCAATAGCACGGAATACAATTTTACCTACGGTCGAGATGTTGCCGGATTAGATATTTTAGGCTACACCGCTAACGACTTTAACATCACGAAAGAACGGTGGCAGGAGGATGTCAAACAATGTCGAGAGATTACCGAAGAAGGTCAATTTCTCTGCTATCCCGGAACGGAGTGGTGCGGTAATTCTGCTGCTGGCGGCGATCGCAATGTGATTTTTTTGGGGAACGAAGTGCGATTTCCATACGATCATCAGGGTAAGCAAGTGCGCTCGTTTGAGTGGAATGAAGAAATGAAGGGGCAGGAACTAGTTCCAGGTGCCTGGCCCGTCGATCGATTGTTTGCTGCTTATATTCACGATCCAGATCAGCATTTGCTAATTCCTCATGTTGGGGGGCGACGCGCCATTCTAGATTGGCATCACCCTCGGTTAGAACGGCTGGTTGAGATTGGCTCTGCTTGGGGACATTTTCCCTGGTTTTATCAAGATGCCATTCGTCGGGGCTATAAGGTTGGCGTGTCTGCCAATGGCGATGAGCATCGGGGACGGTGTGGCGGCGGCGTTCCGGGTACAGCAGTCTTTGGTGTAAATGGCGGACTGACCGGGGTGATTGCTCCATCCCTAACGAAACCAGCCATCAATCATGCTCTGCGCGCTCGCCATACTTGGGCGACAACGGGCGATCGTCTGGTTGCACTGCTGTGGTCAGGTTCTCACATTCAAGGGGATGAGTTTACCGCAACCGATTCAGTCAAGATTCAGTATCGATTTTTAGGCACAAGTGGCTGGGATGAAATTGCTGCTTATACAGATACAGGCTTGTTGTGGAGCCGTAATCTGCAAGCGGAGGCAGGTTATGCTTCCAATCGCATTCGGCTACGTTGGGGAGGCGCGCGCATTAAGGATCGCTATCGTTGGGCAGAATGGCGCGGGGTATTAGAGTACTCCCATACACTTGTGCAGAGCTATCAAGCCTATGGATTGGAGCATCCTGAGGAATATGTGAGACGAGCCAGCCCTCTCAAGCTAGAGTTTCGTTCGGATACCTACGGAGACAGTGATGCGATCGAATTAGAATTATCTGACTTGCTCCAAGCTCGTTTTCGCCTGCATATTCAAATTGGCAGCTACACCAAGGTTGGTAGCGCACTGCAGCATAATCCCTACATCCATTGTCCTGAGTTTACCTGGGAATTCACAGGACAAGAATTGCTAGCGCAAGCAAATTTGCGCCAAGAATTGGGTGGAGCAGAGCTTTTTGTTGCCGTAGAGCGTGTGAGTGAAAAACAGATGCCTCGGGATTTAAGCGGTGAGTTTACACTAGCTCCGCAGTCCCAATCGCATGGCTTTGTCCCTATCTATCTAGCGGGTCGCCAAGTTGATGATTCAAAAGTTTGGACAAGTCCCCTGTTCGTTGAATTTGAGAAGCCCTCGTTCTAACTAGACCTCAACTTAACGACGCTGGATGTTCAGAACTGCGATGGGAAAATAACCAAATCGGTTTTCATTGACAGGGTGGTTGCCGAAAGCGGTCGCTGAGCCATAGCCCTCGATAGGCATAAATTTGAAAGCCTTCTAGATACTCAGTTGCAGACTCCCTCTGCCCATGTAATTGCTTGGAGTCATCGAATACCGGCTTTGTAGGGCGATCGCAAACCCAGCATATCTCTTTGCACAACCCACCCAACCTGTAAGCAAGCGTTTGCACCAACTGCCATTGCTCCTGATTACAGGTAACCCCGCTCAAGGAGCCAATCTTCTTCCTGCCAGGTATAGCCCAACTCGGCGACAAGAGCGATTAGCGTATTGGGGCTTAAACGTTGAAGTGGGTGTGTCTGATAAAGCAGAGCCAACTCAACACCACTCTCTTAAGTTACGTGAGGTACAGCCCTATTACTGGCATCAAATTTATGGTGAGAGCAAGGAATAATGGCATGTTTTAAGCTAGGTAATAACAGCACAACAATTCGCTTGGAGCGGGCTGTTGAAAGCCACAGGTGCTGAGTTTGAGTCTATTTCAGCCGCTCAAGCGAACCCTTGCACTGAGTTTACCTGCGTCAGGTAACAACTGTTAGTATTGACAGTGAGGAGAACGGTTTTGGCAGTGGAAAGTGACACGGCTGGAAAGAACGCAGTCCCAAAATTTACTTCCCTCAAGTAGGTAAAGGATGAAGGTCAGTGCCTGAGCTAGGATTAGTCTGCATCACAACCTCTGATGCCGTTCGTTATCGCACTATCACGCGCAAACGCTTGTTGCAGTTAGAAGCAGCAGAACAGCAAAAAGCTTTACGGACTTTATATGGGGAAAATTTACGACGGTTAGGGGTGGCGATCGATTTTTGTCAGGCGCAGCAGATTCATCTCTATCGACTGCCCTCTGCTACATTCCCTTTTGCGGATGAGCCTGTAGGCGAGTCAATCCTAACGGAGTTTACTGAAGGCTTACGGCAAATTGGTGATCGCGCTTTAACGCTTGGTATTCGATTGGTGTTGCACCCCGATCAGTTTGTGGTCCTTAACTCTGATCGTGCCGAAGTCATCGAAAATAGCATCAAGATTTTGAAAACGCACGCCCGTCTTTTTGACTTGTTGGGGTTGCCGCCATCGCCTTGGGCCTTGATGAACATTCATGGGGGCAAGGGCGATCGCTCCCAACGTCTGATTCAGGTGATTCAGTCTTTGCCAGATAATGTGCGTTGCCGTCTCACCTTGGAAAATGATGAATACACTTATAGTGCGACCGAAATTGCTACTATTTGTCAGGAAGCTCAGGTAGCAATGGTGTTCGATGCGCATCATCACGTCATTCATGAACAGCTAGACACTTATGAAGACCCTAGCGTCGCAGCCATGATCACAGCCGCACGTGCAACCTGGTCCAGACCGGAGTGGCAATTGGTTCACATTTCTAACGGTAGTCACTTCTTTCGTGACCCACGCCATAGTGATGTCATCACCGTTATGCCCAGCGCTTACCGCACTGTGCCGTGGATTGAAGTAGAAGCGAAGCAGAAGGAAGTGGCGATCGAAAAACTCAAGCAGGAATGGTTGTTTGCTGCTGTAAAGGAGCATGTCAGCTCCTAGTGCATCAGCGAACGGGTTTGTGGAGCTGCAACAAAGCTGCTGCAAACAGATTGATCGCTAATGCCACGAGAACCTGATAGCCTTGCTGGCTTGTGAAGCTGCTCAGCGTGCGCCAATCGCCTTGCCCGCCGTTGCTGCATCTGTATTGTTAGGCAATCGGCAGTTTCTAGGGAACTATCAAAGTTTTGCCTCATTGAGCGCCGTAACTGCTTCAAGTCAGCCACAACCGCTTTTTGTCGTTCTATGCACATGGTGCTGTCAACTTAACCGGGCATCATCAGAATTAAGCACGATCATCCTTAAAGCTTCAGCGAGGCTCGCTATCCTAAGAGTGAGCCAGACTCTACAACAGTAGAGAACGTAACGAAGCGAGCGGTAAGGTATGGTAGAACACAGGTTAGGTTTGGAGCCGTTGCACCAACGATCGACAGAGGCACTGAAGCAGGAACTATTGCGCTTGACTGCAAAGCGGGATACTGATGCTTTGAGTCAAAAAGTCCAGTTTTTTAAGGAGACCCTAGCACCCGTTTTTGCAGAATTGAGTACCCGCAATCCTTGTCCCCAAGTCGAAGCGCAAGCGGCGATCGTCATCGGTGTCTGGAAACCGCTTTGGTCGACTATTCCGTTTCAAGATACGATTCCTGGTCGGTTGCGCGAGCAGTCCTACCAAATCTTTCATGCGGATGGCTACTATGCCAACATCGCTCGTTATGCGCCAGGCAAGCAGCTACCGTTGGTGAAGCACCTGCCATCTTTCCTGTTCGCTTACGACTTCATGATCATCCAGCAATATCAAATTGCTAACGCACAGTGGTGTATCCAAAACGTGGCGATTCAGCAGCAGTTGCGCTTTGGACCAATGCCGCTTAACCCTGAACGAGCGGAAGCTTGGTTTACCAGGGTGGCAGCACAAAAAGACTTGGTCGCAGTGCCTAACTTTGCCAATTTGGATCAAAAAACAGCTAAACGGTTCACCACTATCTTTCAAGCCACGCCCCAACTAGAGCATCTTTACATCGACCCCGAGTTTCGGCTCGTTAAATCACAGCGGAGTGCGAAACAGCGTCCTTCCTACACCATTGCCGTCCGGTTACACAACTGAGCCAGTTTGATCAAATGGGTATGACACTGTCCTCGCTGCAACGCTAAGCGTGCGCGCCAGCAGCCGTTTTTCAGGCGGATGCCCAAGCAGATTGTCTCAAAGCGGCTTTTAATGCAGCTCTCGCTCGGCAGCGGGAGCCTGAGCTGAGGGTCTCAAACCTTATTAGCGTAAGGCGTTTTGAGACTTGGCATGTGCGGTGGGTTATGAGACGCTAGGAGTTTGATGTTGCCATTGATGAGCGATCGCTTGCTTCCGCTCGATCGCCTTGTATTTCAGTAAGCTGGCAATTATGAATGGATCGGGATTCAATGAAAGCATCTTCTATCAAATGTATGTGGGTTATGAAACTACTCTATAAACCGTAAGGTAAAGCGTCCTTTCGCTTTTGCGATCTGTTCAAGCTCTACAAGTTTTGCCTTCAGCGCTTGTTGGAAGGCTTTAATCTCGTCTGCTTGCCAGTCTTCGACAGTAATTGCCTGTAAGTTTTTAATGGCTCGTTGAGAGGGGGTACGAACGGACGAGCCGCCAGCATGATGGGTCTTGAATAAAGCACTGACTGACTGACGGGTTTCACTCAATGATAGATTTTCAGTCGCTGCTTTCCTGGCAGCTTCAGTGCGCACCGCTACTGCTGCTACCTCGTCTAGATGCAGCTTCTCAGCCGAAAGTTTGTTGAGTTCCCGTACCTTACTGGCATCTAAGCCTGATTCGCGTACTACCTCCTCCTTAATGTCTGTAGCGACCGCTAACATGGGAAAGACATTTGTACTGATAGAGGCTGGATTCAGTTGGTAGCCACTCACGCTCCTCCTTTGATGCAGTTGTGATTGCTGTTAGCTCTGAAAGCTGCTTGTTCCGTTTTAGGCGTTGCAGAGACGTATTAAGGATGGTGGGAATCCGATCGCGCTCCGCTTCTAGTTCGGGGTGACGATAGAAAAACCTGATGACAAAGCTTTGGCAGAAATGACCCAAAAGCCCGATTAGGTGGCTACTTGCAGCGTTGGAACGGCTACAAGCAGCGTACTTTTTGCAGTATGCGCTCGTACTGACCGCTCTAACGGCTGCTAGCAGGCTGATTCAAGCTTTGAAGTAATAGCGGCAGGGCAGGGCTTAAGGTGTCCTCTGGTCACGAGCGCCACGCTCCTTTTGCTACAGAGATCACAGCGCGTTGTGTGCTGAGTCTAACAAGCGCCACACAAAAGCACCAGCCCGATCAATGCTTGACCAAGCTGGTGCTTTACTATGGAAACACTGTGCACTAGCGACTAGCCACAGGGCAATTGCTCCATGCCAGCACGACGCAACAGACGCAGAGACGTTTTATCAGATAGCGCAGCAGAATCACGTTGAGTTACCGACGAGTTCATTCGCAGAATGGAAGTCATTTTTTGAGTTTCGCGATTTTCCCCATTTCATTCAGGTTTACGCAGCAGCGGTTCAGTGCTTGCAAACGCCTGAAGACTATGCCCTGATGATTGAACGGTTCTACAAGCGACAAGCTGAGAAAAACATTCGCTACACGGAAGCTTTCTTGAGTGCCTCATTTCTGACTCAAAAGTTTCAGGATGATGAAATTTTGGACGCGATCGCAGCAGGACGATCAACGGGGGAAGCCAACTATCACTGCCAGATTAATCTCATTCCCGATATTGCGCGTGAGGTTCCTGATTCTCAAGATCGCGTTTTGGAATTTGTTGTGAAAGGGAAAGAGCGTGGGTTATTTGTGGGCTTGGGAGTAGGAGGACTTGAAGTTGGGTATCCACCAGAATTATTTACAGAAACGTTTGCTCAAGCCCATCAGCAAGGATTTCGCTTAATGGCTCATGCAGGCGAGGCAGTGGAAGCAGAAAGCATCTGGGGCGCAGTGAATACGTTGAAACCTGAGCGAATTGGACATGACATTCGCTGTTTAGACGATCCCAACTTAGTGGAAGTCCTCCGCCAACATCAAATTCCTTTAGAAGTGTTGCCTCAAAGCAACTATTGTTTAGGTGTTGTCGAGCGAAGTGAGCCTCATTCCATCTGCAAGATGGTTGATGCTGGGCTATACTGCACCGTCAACTCGGACGATCCAGCAATGTTTTCAACGAGTTTAACAAACGAGTATTTAACGCTTGCAGCACAAGGATTTAGCTGGGAGGAACTTTGGCAACTCAATTTGAATACTTTGGAAGCAACAATTTCGGTTGTGTCGCAAAAAACAGCGAATGGTAAGGTGAGCAGGACTACCCTCTCCTCCCTACCCTCCGATGTCTACTCCTGCTCTGTTTAAGTGGCGGCACTCTTTGCCTGAGATCATCCTGCTCAACGTCCGCTGGTATTGCTGTTACGCTTTGAGCTACCGAGATTTGGAAGCGATGATGCAGGAGCGGGGGGTAGAGGTCGACCACTCGACGATCAATCGTTGGGTCTTAAAGTATGCCCTGGAACTCGACAAACGAATTCGACGGCATCTGAAGCCGGACAAACAACTCGTAGATAACCGACGAAACTTACATCAAAATCAAGGGTGAGTGGAAAGATCTGTATCGCGCCGTGGATTCGGAGGGCAATACGCTGGACTTTCTGCTGAGCGCAAAGCGTGCTGCCTTGCCATCCCGCTTCTTTCGTAAGGTGCTCAGGGCTAAGCACACTCAAGACTCCCCGAGTGATTAACGTGGACAAGCATGCCGCTTCCCCAGTCGCAATGGAAACACTGAAAGGAGATGAGACGATTAACAAGGAGATCGAGATGAGACAGAGCAAGTATTTGAATAACGTCATTGAGCAAGATCATTGAACCATCAAGCGCATTGTGAAAGCAATGATGGGTTTCTAATCGTTTGATAGTGCGAGAAGAACGTTAAGTGGAATCGAAGCGATGAATATGCTCCGTAAAGGGCAAGTGAAAGAAGTCAAACAAGGGGACAGTGTATCTCAAGTGAAATTTATCGAAGCGACCTTTGGAATCGCTGCTTGAGGGAATGCAAACGATACCGATTGTTTGTCACTTAGAAATCTTTACGACACAAGCTCATTAACTGTGCGTCATTAACGGGCACATCGGCGGCAAACTGCGCGTGGAACTTGTCCTGTTGAATGTAGAGGTCTTTGCCACCATCCGGCAGGTCAACGGGGGGCGCGAGGGTCGGACCAGGTGTGCTGCCTGGATAACGTCCTGAGAGTTCAACAGCGGTTTCGCCCGCATCAGGAGCAAAAGCCGCAATGTAAACCAACGCCTTTACGTTTTCGTTGTCCTTGACTGCATTCGTAACCACTGCACCCCCGTAGGAGTGACCTACGAGCACAATGGAACCTTCAATATCCTGGAGAACGCTGGCGACATAATCGGCATCGCTTAGGTTCATCGGAAGTGATCTTCATGCTCAAGGGTTAAGCGTCCAAGAAACCAACCTGCGAGACTGTCCTACATTTCACCACTTAAGATCTGCCAGTTAAACGCCAATTTAGGAAGGCAGTTGCGACTTAAACGTCAACTGCTGAAGTTCTTTTTGATTCCAGTTGCCTAACCTGGCGGCAGCTTCGTAGGTGCTTTGCAAGAACTCTAACAACATCTGATCCGGTGAT
>NZ_JACJOZ010000084.1:0-5985 GCF_014695795.1 Phormidium sp. FACHB-592 | reverse complement strand
TGAAGGCATGGTTTATGTGGTCATGATTCGGTTGATGCTGAGGCGGTTAACAAACAACCGACGAACGAGGAACTTGAAACCTGCTTAACCAGCATTTACAAACACTTTCTAAAAGGTCTTTTAGAAAAAAATAAAAACTTGGTGAATTTGAGATCTAGAGTTAATTTACTATTTGATGAGATAAAGCGTATTAAAGAAGATGGTAATTATGTAACTCTGGACGATCGACTGGAAGCTATTGTTCGTAACATCATTTTCTTAATGATCGATTCCCTTAGTGAAAAGGAAGAGAAAGGATTGTCAGAGAGAATCAAGAAAGAACTCGAAAAAATAACGTTTCTGTTGCAAGAGAAAGCCTTACAAAAGAGAGAGTAAAGTCAATCTTGATAGGAGGCGTAGGACTTCCCGCGATCGCTCTTCCGATTGCTTCAGGGATTATTTTGCAGCAACTAACACAGGGCTTTATGGCATGGATTGTGATTCATCTGCTAGCGGTGGCAGGCATAAAACCTCTGGAGATAATTGTTCTTGGATTCTTTGCTGGTCCTGTGGGATGGGCAATTGCTGGGGCTGGAATTCTGACTAGTATCGGTTTTGCAGCATCAAAGTTTAATGACAAGAAGAAAGAAATTTTGTTTTTAGAAACGATTTTCTCGATTTATAGTTGTCGCTATCAAAATCGACTACAAGCAAGGGAGTGGTAAATGAACACACCTCAATTTTTGGTCGGTGTTCCTAAAGAATTTATTGAGGGACTATTTAGCGGAAAATACTACGTTCATGGAGTCATGCTAAAAAGTGGAATAACTCATCAGGTTGTGGCACATTTGGAGCAAGTAGCGCCTCTAGCTGAATTTTCCTTCAAAACGTTGCTGAATCTTCCCACTCTGAATTGGGTTTCAGGCATAGCTGAGACTCTATGGACAAACCATCAATTAAAGCAAATCCTGGATATTGTTCAACAGGTCCAAACACTGGCAATGCTTGATACTGCTCTCTTAGGTGTGAATATCGGCATTAATATTGCAGGATTTTATTTGATCAGCAAAAAGTTGGACAGACTTGATCAAAAAATGGTGAGTATTGATGAAAAACTCTCTATTTTGATTAGAAAACAGTGCAAGGATCATTTGAAGAAGATCTCGATCCTGTCTAAAGATACAGTATGTTTTGCAGATAGTCTGGAAAATGATGGATTAAATGATGCTCTTGACGTCCAGGTTATGCGCATACTCAATGACCTGGAAGTAGAACTCAAGTTTTTGATCCAAGATTGTAGTCGGCGAGAGCAAGATAGTATTTCTCTAGATTATGTCTGGGTTGTTTATGCTGCCTATGCCAACTTGCTTAAAGGATACCTAACCGCTAGATACCTTGCTCACAAGCGATTTCGGCAATTGCAAGAACGAATCAAAATTTTGCAAGACTTAGGTGAGCTGCTGCGTTCTCCCGCTATTTTAGGAACACTCTATGAACAGTGCGTGGATACCGCAGAAAGATTGCTGACTGAACCAGAAATTGAAGATATCATCACCTTGTATAAGGTGGGGTGTTGCCAGTCTATGCAGCGAGTACAGGCACAGTTTGAGATTTTGTCCAAAACGCCGCCAGAAAATTATGAGCGGTGGCAGCAGCAACTATCATCTTCTCCAGAACCACTCATCTGGCTACCACATCAAGTGAGTGAGCAGGTAAGTGGTGTGATTTACAAATGAGTAGCGCTACAACAGGCAGTAGAGCCCATCAGTAGGTGGTAGCTGTTGGCAAAAGTACGGCATGCAGAAAGGATAGAGTTCTACGGACTGCGCCACTCATTTACTAACTGCGCTAAATAATCTGCACATTTACATTTGGGCTGATGATGAAGGCGCACATCGCTTTGACCGTTGGTGCCATCACTGCCTTATGACCACCTTTGTTGCCTTAGATTTTGAGACCGCCGATCACGGACGCGATAGCACCTGCTCTGTGGGCTTGATCCGCGTGGAAGACGATCAAGTTGTGCATCGGGTGCATTATTTAATTTGTCCGCCGCGTGCGAGTTTCCGCTTTACCCATATCCACGGGATTCGGTGGCAGGATATGGCAGACCAACCGACTTTCGGTGAACGATGGGCTGCGATCCAACCCCTCTTGCAGGGTGCCGCTTTTCTCGCCGCCCACAACGCCTCCTTCGACAAAGGTGTGCTCTACGCTTGCTGTGACCTTTATGACATGCCGCGACCAGTACAATCCTTTGCTTGTACAGTGCAACTGGCTCGCCAAACCTGGAATCTGCGTTCGACGAAACTGCCCCATGTTTGTGCCTACCTCGGCATCGAGCTAGAGCACCATCAAGCGTTGTCTGATGCCGAAGCGTGTGCTCGCATTATCCTGGCAGTGCACCAGTCATAAAACGCTTGCCAGGAGGGGCGTTGACCCGAGCCGCAGACACGAAGGTACAAGTGGGGGTAAGAAGGCTCATCCATCTTGAGTGGTGGGTTAGCGATGATCGCAGTGAGGTTGAGTAGACGAAGCCAAAGCCAGCCAGAGGTGTTAGGAGCGTGTTCGCTTGACCAAACCAGGATCTGGTTGAGACGGTTGCTCTTTGGGCACTGGTGACGATGGCACACTAGAGCCGCGTGCTTGTCGCCGAAACTCCCGCACCTCTGCTTTCAATTGCCGCAACAGTGCCGCATGACGTGACTGCTCTGCTTGCTCCCAGGCATTGTCTAGCCGTTCAAAGTCACTCATCTTACGTCTTGCCGATACTGCTCAAGCCCATCCACATTAGCGCAGGGTGAAGCTTAGGGAGACAAGTAATCGCCATCAGCGGCAACCGAACCACAAGCCGTCTTCTCCTCAGTCTGTCGCTGCTTCTGCCTGCTCGACCACCAGCACTACCGTATTTAACTCCATCTCCAGTTGCTCGATCGTTGGCAAACTCGTCTCCAGTGGCTTGGGCAACCCACCCGTCAATTGATGGGTGGAAACGCCGATCGGCTTATTCACATCCCTCAGGGCATACTCTGCCACGGCTTTGTTCTTCGACTTACAGAGGATGATGCCAATCGTCGGCTGGTCATCCGGGTGGCGCAGCAGATCATCCACTGCCGACACGTAAAAGTTCATCTTGCCAGAAGACTCTGGTTTGAATTCAGTCATCTTCAGGTCGATCACCACGTAGCAGCGCAGCCGCAGATGGTAAAACAAGAGGTCGATATAAAAGTCCTCACCCCCGACTTCCAAACGATACTGATTGCCCACAAAGGCAAACCCCACTCCCAACTCCAGCAAGAACTCTCGGATGTGGTTGACCAACGCATTTTCCAAATCTCGCTCTTGGGCAGTTTCGCCCAGGCTGAGAAAATCGAAACAATAGGGATCTTTAAGCAGTTGATGCGCTAAGTCCGATTGCGGTTGGGGTAGGGCGCGATTAAAGTTAGTGACCGCTCCCCCCAGGCGCTGATAGAGTTGGCTTTCAATTTGATAGACCAGAATATTGCGGCTCCAGCCATTTTCAACGGTCTTCTGGGCATACCAAAGGCGTTCAGCCTGAGACTTCAGCTTCTCCATCAAGGCAATGTTGTGATACTAGGTAATTTGTGCAAGCATCCCTTGCACAATTGGTTCTTCTGGATAGGTTTCAGCAAAGGCTCGCATGTACTTGAGGTTCCGGGGCGAGAAGCCCTTCATCTCTAGGAATTCCTTTTGCAAGTCCTTTGCCAGTTTGTCAATGACTTTCGCTCCCCAGCCTTGCTGCTGCTGCCGGGTTAAAATCTCTCGTCCGATTTGCCAGTAGAGCAGCACCAGTTCGCGGTTCACTGCCAGCACTGCACGTACCTGGGCTATGCGAATCCGCTCTTTTAGCGCTCGCAGCAGGACATCATAATCACCGCCGATGTTGGATAACTCCTTCGCCATGACTCAAACTCTTGAGACGTTGCTAGATCATAAGTTCTCATTGACCTTTTACCGTCGTTTCTGAGGTGCTTTATACAAGCGACGACTGCACCAGCAAAGCCGCCGAAGCTCTTGCACGTCAGATGCTTTTGGCGATCGCCCCCCTAGTTAGCGGTGAATCCTGAACTGCCAGAAATAGATTGTAACGACCTGCACACAGCGTTTTTAGGGTTTTCAATGCCTCTGTTTCACTGGTTTGCGACAATGTGCACCACGTTTGCTACCCTTCCACCAATTAATGGAAAACTTCCCTGCTCAGCCAGTATCACTGCATCCCACTTGAGCAGACAGGGCTTCTCCTACTCGTGCTCTCTAGTCCAAACAGCAGCGTAGCGTGGCTCTACGTACTGCGACCTGGGTGAGGGGGGACACCACTCCGCACAGTTGTCGTATGAATCAGTTAGACTGCATAGCTTTGAAGCAGACTGAAGGTGACTTACTATGCCTCAACCGACCAAGCAGCAACAATTAGCTGTCCTGGCTCAATCAGAAGCAGCCTTACACTTAGCGAGTGTGAAGTGTCAGAAGGAGCCACGCAATAGCACTTTTCGCCTGGAGCAAGCACAGTGGCAGGCAACGGTGAAAAGACTGAGAGCGCAGTTATTTGGGCGGGGAGGGCGTGAAGGCTAGTGAAGGAAAGCAGAAGGTGAGAGACAGGGCTGCGGCACAACCTCATAGCAAGAGTCTAGAGACGGCACTGAGGCAGCGTAGGTAGCGTCCCTCCCCCTCAACGGAACGTCTTATGGTACTCACTCTTAAACGCAACGGGTCCGTACATGTGTTCTTTTCATCACGGAGGAAAAGAACACATTCAACTGCCTCGGCTCTAGCGCCTACAAGACCACCCAGCGGAACCATTGCTTGAGGTTTTGTGGAAAGACTGCCTTGAGTCATGAAGTGATCAGTAGCACTTGTTAGCATTGTTACTTGAAAGACCGTGAACCAGCTTGAAATTGAGCATCGTAATCAAGTCCTGCGAACCTACCTTGAAGGTCGCAATTGGGACGGCAATGGTGAATACGCCTTGAAACGGCAACTTGTCCTCATGAGCACTCAGTTACTTCCCGACTACCCGTATGTGATTGAGGATGAATGGGAAGTGGAACCCGGTCGCACGGATCTCGGACGTGGAGACCTTGTGTTTACGGACGGCGCTGGCTGTTTTGCTGTAGTGGAAGTGAAATGGCTTGACCTTGAGATCACAGGACGTACTGGTACAACCAAACGCACGAGTAACCGCAAGAAACGCCTCGCTGTTAAGGAGCAGGCACTTACTTATGCCAATCTCTATACAGAGCTAGCTTTAAGTACGTTCGAGGCTGTCAGACTGATAGAAGCCTTTGTGTTTACGAACGAATATCAGCAACCTTGTCTCCTACAAACAAAGAATTTCTAAAGACAGCGGCACCCATAACTTTACCGACCTAGCCTGGTCGTGCTTTGTCTACTCATGGCGCGAGCGCTTAGAGCCGTACGCGTTCTTCCCGCACTGGTTAAAGCGTCAATAGCGGTCAGTACAAAGCTCCCTCAAGTGGTGGAAAACCCACAGCAAAGTTTTCTGCCGCAAGGAATGCCTTGTTTCTTGTTTGACTTTACTAGCGAAAGACGTAAGTGCCCCTCGACTCGCACTAAGCTCGAGGAGTGGACTCCCGAGTCCAAGCAAGATGTTCAATTGACGCTGACCCTCATGCGCTAAACAGCTATGGGAGTCAGCCTTCCTGCCACTAAACGATCGCCATGCAAAAAGCCCCTGTACTTGCAGGGGCTTCATTGCTACTTAGGGCTAGTTGTTGGCTTCAATACTTAGTAGGAAGCGCTCCGACGGGTCACAGCATAGTAGATGAACAGCGCAACAATCGCGCCCAGCACTGCGACTAAGATGCCGCCCAGGCTCAGCCCGGCTGAGGTCAACGCTATGGTACCCGTGGTTAAAAAGCTGAAGAGGCTACCACCGACAAAAGCACCGACAATACCCAGAATCATGGTGCCCAGGATGCCACCACCTTGGTGCCCAGGAAACAGCGCTTTGGCAATCGCGCCCGC
>NZ_JACJOZ010000083.1:0-2517 GCF_014695795.1 Phormidium sp. FACHB-592 | reverse complement strand
TTAGATTAGGACACAGACTATAAGTCAAGATAGTCGCCGTAAAACAACCATCATTAATCACGTAACTAAAAAGGAGTTTGATCGTGCAGAACATCACACTTGACACTATCACTGAAGCCGTCATTAATCATGGCGATCGTGGCAGATCTCACCCGCGACTCTATGAAATTTACACGAGCTTGGTTCCACATTTGCATGACTTTGTGCGTGAGGTGAAGCTGACTGAATCAGAATTGCAGCAGGGACGTAATTTTCTCAACCAGGCAAGTCATCACACTCAAGAGATTCCCACTGGAGAGATCCATTTGTTGACGGATCTACTAGGGATCTCAGAGTTGGTAGAATTGCTGCACGATGCCCATCGCGGTACAGAAAGCAATTTAGAAGGACCCTTGTATGTACCGAATGCACCAGAACGGCAGATGGGCGATCGCTTGGGTATTGATACAGAAGGAGATTCGCTTTTCCTGTCAGGCAGGGTTTTAGATTTGAACG
Source organism: Phormidium sp. FACHB-592 (assembly GCF_014695795.1). Taxonomy (NCBI): domain Bacteria; kingdom Bacillati; phylum Cyanobacteriota; class Cyanophyceae; order Oscillatoriales; family Oscillatoriaceae; genus Phormidium; species Phormidium sp. FACHB-592. Next base: position 2,022 of record NZ_JACJOZ010000083.1, on the reverse strand, counting down.
GTCAACCGATCGCCAATGCTCTGATTGATGTTTGGCAACCCAATTCCAAAGGAATATATGATGTCCAAGAGCCATCTCAGCTGTTGGGGAATTTTCGCGGACGTTTCAAAACGAACAAGAGTGGAAAGTATATGTTTGAAACCGTCGTGCCACTAGGTTACAAAGTGCCAAGCAGTGGTCCATGTGGCGAGTTGCTGGGACTCTTGGGACGGCATCCCTGGCGGCCGGCTCACATCCACTTCAAACTCAGTGCTCCGGAGTACGCTCCACTGACAACACAAATTTTTATTGCTGGCGATCCTCACCTGGATTCAGATACAACCTTTTCCGTGCGATCGGCGATCGTTCAATTGCAAAAGCACGAAGCACTAGACGAACTCAAGGCACACAATCAAAGTAAACCGTTTTACACGACTGAGTTTGATTTTGTGTTGAAACCCGCTACTCTCTAGCGGAGAATCATCAAGCAATGGCTGCACATTATGTCTACACCATCAATCCAGAACAATCTGCTAATTGGCATTTGGAAGTTAATTTCTGCAACTGCCATTTACGCTGATGGAACGGTGACTCCAGAGGTGTATGGAACTCATCCGGTTGGCTACATCACTTACACATCAGATGATCACATGATGGTGATGTTTTCTAGGAGCGATCGCTCACCGCTGAGTCAGGAGGTCAGATCACCGCTGACTCCCCAGATGCAATCTTTACCCGTGGAAGAGCTTGCTCAAGCATTTACAACATTCAATGCTTACGCTGGAACTTATACGTTGAGTGGCAACACAGTAACTCACCAGATCAAAATTGCATCAATTCCTAATCGCGTTGGTACAACGTTAGTTCGCACCTTTACTCTTAATGAGAGCCGACTAACGCTTGTGACGCCGCCAGTCTTGAGCGATGGTGTTGAAGCGGTTTTTGAGCTGCTGTGGGAACGCATTATAGCAAGGTGAGTTCGTTGTCGATAACGAAGTAGAGGCAAGTACGATCACTTTTCACTCACTGAAAACGTCGCTATCCTCGGTTATCTCGACGGACGAAACTGGTTCACTGGCGAATGATCGATTGCCGATCCGTACCTGTTCGTCATTCTGCGTTGGGCGATCAACACTCAGGTCGGACTACAAGGCTTTGAGAACTTGTCACGATTTGTAGACCGTATAAATCTCGATGTTGGTGTGCGTGCCGCGCTGGCTACCGAAGCAGAATTAAAGCCATCTTAGAGGCGGCAAACGCGGCAAACGCGCGCAGGCAACAATGAAGGATTCTTGTCGTTCTGAAGTGACGGTAGTCAATGGATGCTTGCCCCACCTTGAAGTCTGCTTAACACAGCATTGTTAAGACGGTGCTCGCTCGCTGCATCACAATTGTGATGCAACAGACAAAAACACATCATCAATTTACAACGGAGAAACCTCTCATGCCTTACATTACCCTTGGTCAAGAAAATTCTGCAAACATCGATATGAGTATCGGAATTATTGGTTCAGGAGCCCTCGGCTCAAACCTAGCGCGCCTGTTGGCAAAAAATGGCATTGCAGCCACCATAGCCAATAGGCGCGGACCGGAATCGCTGGCTGACTTTGTGGCCGAAGTGGGCCCCTCCATAAAGGCCGGCACTGTTGCCGAAGCCGCCAGCGCCGACATCGTCATTGCGGCTGTGCGCTGGGTCGATGCAGAGAAGGTATTCAGTGCCCTGCCTGCATGGAATGGTCGCATCGTCATTGACAGCACCAACCCAGTTGAATTCCTCGACCCAGATTCACCTGATGCCAAAGACCCCAGCAATCCGCTGGCAGCCTACGGTATCAGGGCTGTTGATCTAGGCGGCAGATCCTCCAGCGAGGTGTTCAAGCAATACGTACCGGGTGCACGCGTAGTGAAAGCCTTTAATCATCTGGAGGTGAACCTATTGCAAGAGCCTAAAGTGTCTGGTGGACAGCGGGTGCTGTTCTACTCAGGTGACGACGCCGATGCCAAAACCCAAGTGCGAAAAATCATTGACGGCACGGGCTTCTT
>NZ_JACJOZ010000082.1:0-8995 GCF_014695795.1 Phormidium sp. FACHB-592 | reverse complement strand
TTATCAACGTTTTTGGAGAGAAGGTGCTGCCAATGCTGCACAGTGTCTAATGATCTGACATCGAGACAAAGGCGTGTCGCTCAGTAAAACCCTCTCGGTCGCAGGCTTGCAGACGCAACGCAGCAGCAGGCTGGTTGGGACGTGGCAACTGATTGGTTTCAGCTAGGTGCAAGCGTTTCTACTCCCTAACGTACCGAGTGGGTGGAGCGTGAGACCGTTCGCGATCGCTTAGCTGAAAACGGGTACTATACACGAGTACATTTTTGGCTGCTAACCACGCTGCGTGTCAAAATGAGCCAGGGTTTCAAAGGGTAGTCCTTTCAAGCCTTGCTACTAAAGCTCACTCTTTCATGCATAGTTGCTGCCACCCGCAACTAACCAGATGCCACAAGGTGATGCACAAAACCTTTCATGGCTTGATGCACTAGTAAGCCTGATCAGGATTGATACCGCTGCAGGGTCAAGGGCCCTTTTTTACACGCATCGTTGCCAGACCCCATCAATCTTGAAAGCTTTGTAGGATGAGCTTTTAAGACTGCATATAGACGCAAACATTGGTGCGCTAAATTGTCCAATTTCATTTGGCTATGTAAATTGACCCCTCAATCCGGTTTTCGTTCCACTGCCCTCAAACCCCTTACTCCGCTCTTAGAGGCTAACTCAAATATGATCGGGAGTGACATACCAAAATTACCCAGCCCAAATTCAAGTCATTTCTTCTAAATAGCGATGAACAAAGGTGACAGCCATTGCACCTTCACCGACGGCTGAAGCGACTCGTTTAACAGAGTTATGTCGCATATCGCCAGCCGCAAAAGAACCAGGAACACTGGTTTCGAGAAAGAACGGCTTGCGCTCAAGTCCCCAGCATTCTGGTAAACGATCCTCTTGAAGCAAATTTGAGCCAGTCACTAGGTAGCCTGCCGGATCGCGAATAATGTTGGTATCTTTTGCCCATGCAGTATTTGGCGCACCACCGATGCAAACAAACAGCCGTCGAGTATCAATTTTCTGCGCCGTTCCGTCTTCGCAGTTAGTCACTTCAATTTGATGCAGCGCGGTATCGCCTGCCAAGCCAGTGACCTGAGACTGAAAGAGCACCTCAATGTTACTTTTCTGGGTAATGCGCTCAACGAGATACTGCGATAAGGTCGCCGCCAGCGTCTGGCCACGGATGAGCATCGTTACTTTTTCGGCATAGCGTGATAGATACATGGCGGCTTGCCCCGCTGAGTTACCGCCACCGACGATAAAGACATGTTCACCGCCACACAAAGGTGCTTCGCTGGCACCCGCACCGTAAAACAAGCCGACTTTGAGAAACTGGTCTTCATTGGGAAGATTGAGCCGTCGATATTCAATTCCCGCGGCACAGAGGTTGGCGCGGGCCACCATTTTGCTGCCATCGGCCATATCTGTATAAATGCGATTGTCGCGAAACTCCGATTTCATCCCTTCGCGCAACAGCAGCAATTCAATCCCAAATTTGACTGCCTGCTGACGGGCGCGTTCCGCTAAATCAGCCCCGCTGATGCCGTCTGGAAAGGCCATGGAATTCTCAATTAGAGAACTGGTGCCCGCTTGTCCGCCCACAACATGGCGCTCGACCAGAACTGTCCGCAAGCCTTCAGAGGCAGCATAAACGGCGGCGTTTAAGCCAGCGGGACCCGCTCCATAAATGGATAGGTCATATTCTTTGAATTTCGGTTGCGCTACCCAGCCCAAGTGTTGAGCAATTTCTCGAAGCGTGGGCGCAAACAACTGGGTGCCATCGGGTAATTCCACTACGGGCAAGCGAACATTACTGAGAGCGGGGAGTTTAAGTTCTCGATTGCAATCCGCGTCGCCAATCAGTTCAACCCAGTCAAACTCGACAACGGTACGATTGAGGAAATCGCGAATTTCGTAGGCTGCTGCTGAATCAGGTTGACCGTAGAGGCGCACCTTTTTTTGCTGTCCGCGTGTGTCTAAATTTCTAGTGCGCTCATGTTTCCTCGTCGATGATTTAACTGTTTGAGTGCATGGCTGCGATAGCAGTCTGCTCCCTGTTTACAGCCTTAAAACAGATTTATGCTGGAGCTTTCTGCTCGGTTGGCTTCAGCCTGAAGACTTTTGGCCTTGCTTTCCAGGTCGGATCGCTAGAGGTGTGCCTGAGTTGCCTTCAGCATGTGGTAGGTAATCAGTAGCTGCGTCAGGGCCAGCGGGTAGCTTTGCAGTGTTTCCCCGGTTGTCCCAGCAATTTTGCCCAAATCAGGGTTAATTTCTCGGTTGCAAACGCTGTGTAAATGCGGCAGATCAGCACAAATCATTTGCTCTAGTACCCTGACTGCATCGCCTGTTGTATGACCATCGACTTCAAGCACGTCTACGGGTTTGCCCATGTCTCGGTCCAAGTTCAGACGAATCGTTGGCTGAGCATGACCACTCATGCGGTTGAGGATCTGGCTCAGATTTGGGTGTGAAATTGTCGGTCTGAGTACCAGCTGTACATTTAAGTGAGAATTGTCCGTCTTGGTGGCATCGCTTGCTGGATAAAAGCTAACGACTAAATCTGCCCACTGACGTTGAGGGCGAATAAATTGCGCTGAGTCTGGTTCACGCTTTTGAAGTTCAGCCTAAACCTGTGCTTCACTATAGCCGCGCTTGAGCGTGTCTGGTTTGATCTTCCAGGTTTCCCGTAAAGACTCAGGGGGCGCTAAATACACTTTGATGTCATAGCAGTCGCGCATCGCACGTGTCGAGTAACCTAGCAAGCCCTCCACGACCACAAACTGGTTTGGCTTGACGTACTGAGGCGGTTCAAACGTGCCTGTTTTGTGACTATAGATTGGCTTCAAAATCGGTTGTCCGCTACGGAGCAAGGCTAGATGCGGCTGCATGATATCGAGATGGTTACAGTCGGGGTGTAGCGCTGTAAGCCCTAGTTCTGCACGCTGATGACGATCATAGCGATGGTAATCATCCGTACCAATGACGGTGACGTTTGCTTCACCCAGAATTTGAGCAATGCCCCTAGTCAGAGTTGTTTTACCTGCAGCACTGTCGCCGACGACGCCAAGAAGAATGGGACCGTGGGTCATTGTTTTAAGCTCAGTATTGATTGATGCAATGGCAGCAAAGGCGCTAACGACTGTTGGCTTGGAGCCAACATTGAGAGGATGTAATAGCGGCTTAAAGACGCGCTTTAGAGGGCTCCTCCAGCTTTTCGATTAATTGTCGATCGATAATTCCAGGCAGCAAGTAGAACAAAGGAATGAGCACGTAAAGCACAAGACTCAAGTTGAGGTTGACGAACGCTAAACCAACTGCAATCAAATACGACATCGGGTAACTCAAACTCCAAAGCGTGGCTTGCCGAGTCGCTTTGGGGTGAATTAGCCCTTCAGTGAGGATGTAGCGATGAACCACGTAAAACCAGAGCAGATTGTAAACAAAGCCGGTCAAGGCTAATGAGAGTCCGTAAAACACCACGACCGGCAGCGAGGAGCCAAACTCTCCAAGCAGGGCTGTGGGATAGGGAATGAAGGCCACACACATTAACAGCAGTAAGTTAATCACTAAAACCGTGCGATCGACTCGTTTAAGGAAATGAAATAGCGTCTGATGGTTAAGCCAAAGCACCCCAATCACGATGAAACTGGTGCTGTAGCTTAAGATGTGGGGGAAAACCTGCCATAGCTTGGTGATGGCTTCGGATGACGTTGCTTGAGACAGGTTAGGAGCTTTAATCTCAAGCACAAGCAGTGTCACGGCGATCGCAAAGACTCCATCACTAAACGCCTCAAACCGATTTAAGCTCATCAAAGGGGCTTGTCTTGAACTTCCGTGTGACATTTCAACTTCCTGACGTGATGAACGACCGCCCAAATTCAAGTTCTTATTGGTACTTCACGCTCTCTGTGGCAGCGCGTCTAACTTTTCGCCTTGCCGACCAACGCCGTAGCTAAACTGAGAGCGATTGCCCAACTGCTGACCGGAGGCCAGCAGTTGGTTACCATGAGCAAGCTGAAGCGGTTCCCAGCTTTTCAGCGCTTTACTGACGTTGTGGTTATGTTTCATTAGAGCTTCTGCCAGGGCGATCGCGTTGGCTGCCGCTTTCGCAGTACTCGCAGCCGTGTGTGGACGCGGCATAAAGGCAGCGTCACCGATCAGTGCCACCCGTCCAAACGTCATTTGCGGCACTCCTAGATCTAAAATCGCTTGAACAAACGGTTCTTGAGTGGCGGCAACGAGTTTTTGAAAGGGGGGAACGAGAACGGTAGCGGCATACGATCGCATCGCTTGTTCGACATCAGCAGCCAACAGTCCTGGTGGCATTGAGTAGCCGCGCTGCTTGCCATTTTTATCAGTCAAAAGGTGCGGTAGTTCGGTCGCCTCATCATAATTGACATACCAAACCCAGTTGAAGCGGCGCTGTCCAGGCTCTAGAGATTCACCCTCACCCGGAATCACATATTGGAGAATATGAGAATTGGGAAATTGATAGAACACAAAGCGTTCCGTGAAGAGAGCGGCAGCTTCTTTCTCGAGTTCAGCTTCGTTGACCAGGCCTCGATAAGCAACGTATCCAGCATATTGATAATGGGCGTCTGGTAGAAATTGATGCCGCACCGTCGAGTTCGGTCCATCGGCACCAAGCAGCAGGTCTGCCGTAGCTTGAGTGCTATCCGTAAAGGTTGCTGTTACCTGGTCACTCGTCTGCTGAATGTCGTTCAATTGTTTGCCCACATGGTAATGCTGGGCTGGAAAATGTCGCCGCATGGAACCATATAACAAATTCCAAGACGTGAGCCTTTGGCGCATCGGCATCGGTTGAGCAATGCTGCCATCTGAGTTCAGGTAGTAGCGTTCATGTGCTACAACGCCGAGGGCTTGAGTCTCAATCCCAGCGCGTTGAAATGCGTCCACCACATCCGGCTGAAGCACAATCCCTCCACCGCGGCTATCGAGATCATGAGCAGACCGCTCGTATATATCGACCTGCCACCCGATTGATCGCAGCATGATTCCAGCAAACAGACCACCGAGGGAGCCGCCGATCACAAGGGCACGATTGCCTGTAGGTTCTATCATGGAGTTTTCCTTAAGAGTGGTTACGCTGCCTGTTGCTGACTGACTGCGGTTTGCAGGGCGTTCAAAAAGACATCCACACTCTGAGCACCGACGATCGTTTTTTTGCCAATTTTGACGTGAGGGACACCGCGAATCTTACGGCTTACGGCTTGCTGTTCTAGCTCTTTGACTACCTGCACCCCAGCGGTCGAAGTGAGGAAGGGTCTCACTTGACCTGCTATGCCGACTTCAGCTGCAAGTTGAGCAAGGATTTCGACACTGGTAATATCTTGTCCTTCGGTGAAGTAAGCCCTGAGAATCCGTTCAGCCATCTCGGTTGCTTTCCCTGTTTGACCCGCTAACCAGGTCAGACGATGCGCCTTGAGGGTGTTGGGCGTCACCTGCATCAAGTCATAGCGAAACTCAATGCCGTCCTTTGTCGTTGCCTGCACGGTTTGAGCATCGAGTGCTTGTGAATACTCCCAACTGCCAAATTTGTTGGAGCGGTAGGTTTTGCGATCAAGGCCTGCTTCGGGCAAATCGGGATTCAGTTCGAAGGGATACCAAAGGCGCTGAAGCTCAACGGGAGGATTGAGTTGAGCGATCGCTTGCTTCAGGCGGGCATCGACCACCAAACACCATGGGCAGATAAAGTCTGAAGTGATTTCAATCGTTAAGGTCATAGCGTTTCCTCGGTCGGGGTTGCCGCTAAATTGCTGACCCTTTCACCATATCTCCATTCAGAAAGAATGATAATATAGCCTCTATGCCAAACACTTTTGCGTTTTATGCAAAGATAGAGTGCGGATGAAAAGATGGATCAATTTGCAGCTATGCGGGCCTTTGTCAAAGTGGTGGAAGCAGAAGGCTTTTCAGAAGCAGCGCGGCAATTGGAGTTAGCCGTCTCTTCTGTCACTCGTCAAGTCAATGCGCTGGAAAAGTTGCTCCATACTCAGTTGCTGAATCGCTCCACCCGCAGCCTTAGTCTCACACCGCAGGGCCGCAAGTATTACGACAAAGCGGTACAGATTCTACAGGACGTAGAAGAAGCTAATCTCTGTGTTACCGAGGGCAATATTCCACGGGGTTTACTGAAGGTGAGTCTGCCCGTTGCTTTTGGGCGGCTCCACGTTGCGCCCCTCATGCACGCTTTTCTAGTGAGTTGTCCTGAAGTACGGCTCGATTTGCGCCTGAGTGACACCTTGTCGAATCCGGTTGAAGAAGAGTTAGATATTGTGATTCGCATTGGTAATCTCGATCGCTCTGGTGCTACTTGGCTTGTGCGGAAGCTTGCCTCCTACACGCGTCTAGTTTGCGGCAGTCCGGACTATTTTGCTCGTTGCGGTAAGCCCAACCATCCGAACGATTTAGCACAGCACAACTGTTTGTTATTCACCTATGAGTTAGGAGCCAACATTTGGCAGTTCCAGCGCAGTGCTGAGGTTTGTCAAGTAAGCGTCACAGGTTCGTTGATCAGTAATTATTCAGAGGTACTACGGCAGGTTTGCTTAGATGGTGCCGGACTAATGCTTATGCCGACTTGGTTGATTGGTGAGGATATTCGCTCTGGCCGGTTGCAGGCAGTACTGACTGAGTTTCAAGTACAACCCCAAGCTCAAACCGACCTAGGCGTCTATGCTCTCTATTTATCGAATCGCAGACACTCACTACGGGTCAAGGCGTTTATTGATTTCTTGGTAAAGCGCTTTGGCAGCCCGCCCTACTGGGAAGATCTTGCACTTTAGAGGAAAGCGATTCATGCGACCCATACAAGGCTAGATCGCTTAAAAAGACTCCAGAAATTGCTGGTACTCACGTTGACGCTAAACGTTCAATTCAAAGGATTCTTGCTACTCCTGTTGCCGTGGGGTAAAGTCTTTGCTCATGCTTGCTCTAGAGGTATAGGGTGAAGGTTTAATCGCCAAATCTAGTCGTGAGGGCTACTAGCCTTGAAGGCAAAAAGACCAAACTAACAGTGCCACTGTTCAAGCGAGCCTTAGGAAAGCATCTTGTCCGATTAGCCTTTTGCGCTTGTCTGTTTGCACCTGTCCCTTGATCGCCTGACCCAACGCAAGCGATCCTGGCAGCCATGAGCGATCCAGATAAGCGGGTGTGGACTGCGGCAGTCGGCAGTTTGCTAAAAATTGCACCAAACCTCTTAAGGCACCGTAGTTAGGCAAAGCAGTTGTCTAACTAGGGGTATGACACCGTTCCTGGCAATTAAGTACCACATCGCCTGAATGCTTCTCACAGCCTAACTTTCAGACTGTGAGCTTGCCGCTTTTGCTCAACGTTGAGGCACAGCCGCCGCGACGCAAGCGTTTAGGAGCAGAGGGATTGATAAACTTCTGCTAATCATCTTGTGAGGCTTGTACCGTTGCTGCCACCCGCAGCTAACCAAGGCGATCATCCGACGCCCTTTGGCTTGCTGTTACATCTAATGTGTTAGTCAATCTGTGCAACATCTGCTAACAAAAGGACAGGAGCAAGTACGTTGAACCGTACTTGCTCCTGTCTGCGTCAACGTAGCAAAAGAGCAAAGTGCAAAGAAGCTGCCCCGCTCTACTTTAAGCAGTCAGCAGGAAATTAGCTTGTGTCAGACTGCTGGCTTGAACACCGACCACGGTTGCTAGAAGCTCACTGGTGCTACCGGCTCGAATCAGCGCGTTATTTGCGTTTGCACCTGTCCCTTGGAGAATGCTTAACCGCCCAAAAGTTAAACCACCTGACAGAGCAAACTTATCCCCTTCCAAGAGGCTGAAGTCTTGAACCGTGTCTGAGCCACTACCCCTTGCCAACACAAAGACATCAGCGTCTGTGCCGCCCACTAGGATATCGTGCCCACGTCCGCCCTCCAGGTAGTCGTAGCCAGCACCCCCGCGCAGGAGATCGTTGCCGCTGAGCCCGAAGCTGCGATCGTCACCACCTTGAGTATTGATGACATCATCGGAGTGATCAAACCCGCGCACACTGTTGTCTAGCTCGTTGAGAAAGGTGACAGAGTTGCGGTTGAAGATTTGGTCTAAATCCCACTCCGCATCAAACACGTCAAAGCTGTCTTGAACACTGCTTTGACCATCAAACACTAGGTTTCCAAGGTTTACAGAAGCTCCAGTAGACTGGCTCAAATTGTCGAGGTTATCCAATTGAACATTCCGTAGAATGGCGCCCGTATCAGCAACGCCCTCAAAACTGACCACCAGATCATCGCCTTTCTGAGTCAGTACCAGATTGCGAGCGGTCAAGTCTGCACCCTTAAATTGGATCGTGTCGACTTCAGCGATCGTGTTTTCTGAAGGATTGGCACCGCGACCAAGCCCGCCGAAATTTACTACGGCTAGATAGCCCTCGCCTGCCGTCACTTCAGCTGTCCTGGCTCCACCCTCAGCCTTGACCACTGCCGAAAAACGCACTCCAAACAACGTTTGGTACATAAGGCGGTAAATTTCGGTGTTGTCTAAAGTGCTAGGCAGTTGTTCAGCATTCATACCGTAGGTTTTGGAAACAATGCTGCCAGGGAAGTCGGGTGTGCCGACCCAGCCAACGGCAAAATTTCCCATTGCACCATCCAGACTAGCCATCGACGTGAATGGTCTCCAGGGAAAGTTAGCGCTCGCCGTGCTGCCATTCACACCATCTAGAAAATTACGAGTTGTGTTCGTTGTCGTGGGGTTGACGTTGATAAAAGGCACTTGAGGCTCACTGTCGAGTAGTGCCGGGGTACTGGTGAAATTTCCGGTCGGACGGGCATACGGCACATACTGGACCACCTGTAACCCGCCGGCATCGCTGTCGGCAGCCGTAACCACCAGCGTGTTGGGATCTTGGCTATCAACGTAGTCTATGGCAACCCCGATCGCCGCATCGGCTCGTCGAATCGCTTCCACCGTGCCAACCGCATTATTGTTGTTGGCAAAGTTATCGCTACCTTCTTCCTCAACCA
>NZ_JACJOZ010000081.1:0-16375 GCF_014695795.1 Phormidium sp. FACHB-592 | reverse complement strand
TACGTCTCAGACGGTAAACAGGCATTGAAACCCTAGGAATAAGGGTGTTCCAATTCATGCCTCATCAAATGCGTCGGGCGATCGCCTTGATTAGTTGCGGATGGCAGCAACGGCATAAACCGCAGCCAGTGATGGAATCAAGTGGGCAGTGCCTCTGTTTCTAACTTTGATTGAGCTGAAAGATCAAACAGTGTAAGCCAAGCTCAGAGTTGCTTTCAGACTTCACGTTGGTTTTAGTTCGATTGCTACAGGAACGCCAGGCTAGACTAACCGCAAATTGGCATAATCCTTAAAGGCCTTGCACAGTACCAGTTCTACTTTTTTAGTCACTTGTACGGCTGCTGGAGCGGTAATAGCGCGATCGACAAAGAGATTGACAGTACGCCAGCTGTCTATACTTTTCCTGTGCTCAAAACAGCGATCGCCCAACGAGTGTTTTTTAGAGTCCAGTGTTGGCTGTACGGTAATGGAACTATTGCCTAGTAGTGCAGCAGCGAGCGAGATCAAAGCCTTCAAAAGAAATTTTGAAGCGAATGGGAGGAAGCGAATGCTAGAAAAGCGCATTCGTATTGCCATGTAGCCGCCCATGACACCCCTAATTGTAGGCACCTGAGTGAATGATGCGGTTCTGCAATCCCTGGCCTCACCGTCTTGGATTACCGAAGTTGAATCAGATTTTCTTCAGTCAAAGTGCGATTGATGGCCACAGCAGCGATCGTCCCACTTGCGACTGCTACGGCGATCTGTGAATAGGGGCTAGACACATCGCCTACCGCATAAAGTCCAGGAATCGAGGTTTGCTTACTCTCATCCACTTGTACGATATCATTGCTGCCAAACTTACACCCTAACTTTGTGGCTAGATGGCTATGCTGATACGATGGAGGGCGCAGCAAGATACCGTGGCGGGGCAGCACTTCATTGTTCGTAAAGACGATTCCTGTTAGTTTTTCGTCTTGATATTCGAGTCGAGTAATTTTTTCTTCGCGTAGCTGAACCCCCCAATCTGATAACTGCTGTCGTTGCTCATGAGTTAATGCGGCAGGACCATCGGAACAGAGCACTAAATCACGGCTCCAGTTGGTCAACATGAAGGTCATTTCAAGTCCTACCTCACCTTTGCCATAAATGGCTAAAGGTTGATCTCGCACTTCCCAACCATGGCAGTAAGGACAGTGGAAAATGCTGCTACCCCAGAGTTCTGCAAATCCATCAATTGCCGGCAGTGAATCTTTCATACCTGTGGCTAACAGCAGTTTGCGACCGACAAACTGGTTGCCATCACCCAGGGTCACTTGAAAGCGATCGCCCAATTTTTGAGCATCGACCACTTCACCCACCTGAATTTCAACACCATCATAAGGACGCAGTTGCTCGCGTCCAATTTGCAGTAGTTCTGCAGGTGAAATGCCATCTCTAGAGAAGAAACCATGGGCAGCATGAGCCACTTGATTGCGTGGCTTTCCAGCATCACAGACCAAGACCCGTTTGCAGGCTCGTCCGAGCATCAAAGCAGTAGTCAAACCAGATGGGCCGCCACCGACGATGATGACATCAAAAACATCAGTCCTTGAGTTAACATTCATAGCTTGTTCTAATATTGTTAGCAATTGAGTCGGCAGTAAGAGAACATTGAAACCTGCCATTAAGTGGTGTAGATGAAGAAGGCGATCGGTCAAAAACTATCCACCTTCTTTAAGCAGATTTGCCTAGGAAAGGTACTCAGGCACTAACCTCGCTTCTAACTGCTAGCTGGTAAACCCACGATGTCTGCATAGGCGGCAGCGATCGCACAAGCACTGAGCGGAATCGTCACTAGCAGACCCACACCTAGCAGCAAAACACCCGCTAGATTGAGTAGTATCAGCACCAAAGCAAAGCCAAGAAAAGAGAACCACTGTTTGGAAATCAGCTTGCGGCTCAACTCCATCCCATCCCAGAAGCTCATCTTCTTTTCGAGTACTAAGGGCAGTGCAAAGATGTAGGCGACTGCCAGGTAAAGACCCGGAACGAGAAGCAGTAACAACCCAATGCCAATCACCAGGTTAGAAACGAGGCTGACTAGGAAAAGCGGCAGGTAGTTATTGAAACCCTTGAAGAAATCACCAAACGTTGTGGCTCGCTTTTTCAAAAGTTTAAATGCCACGATTAGAAATCCTGCATTTAAAGGAGCAGAAATGAAGAGGCTGATGAATCCTTCTAGAGTGACAGACTGGCTCACTTTGGCAATCGCAACATTAACCAAGAAAAACAAAAGTGTAAAGCCAGCAAACCCAACCGGATTTTTCTTGAACGTTTTCCAGCCGCTGTTAATGTACTCGCTGATCTTAACCGTGTAGCTTTTCTGAAGTAAGCCTTCAAGCTCAGTTGATCCGTAACTTTTCATCATCGTTTTTCCAAAGTATTGTTGGCATTGAGTTGACAGTAAGAGAAAATTGAAACTTGCCATTGGGTGGGTTAGGCGATCGCAACCGCAGGTCGCCAACGATACAGGGGTCAATCAGCGTGGAACTGATTGTCATGGCATGCTTGGTTGCGACGCCATGACAACACAGTTTCTAGCCTGAAATGCCCCCCAGCATGGCAATCAATCCGCTGGCAGCAACGACTGTGATCGCGCCCCATTTGATCGGTGGGTTTCTATCCAGCCAATCTGTGAAGCTGGGTACGCTCAAATTACCGAAATCGCCCTCTACGGTGTCGTAACCAGAGATTGGGACATAGAGGTTATCGGGTGCATCTGTCGCTTTTGGCTCACCTGTCAGTTGAGCGGTAAAGCCAACCTGGAGAAATAAGCGATCGACAATTAACGGGGCAATGCGTTGCAGCATTTCTAATATTCGCCCCATGTCACCCACCACAAAGTCACGGGTAGGGTGTTCAGCCGCATATAAAATGGCATCGGCAACGGTGCTGGGTTTGTTGTAAGGCGGTAAGCCAGCAGGCGCGACTCCCATTTTTGTCCGAATTTTGTTGAAAATGGGAGTATTCGTGATGGCGGGCATCACATTCGTGACGCTAATTGGCTGTTTCTGGTGGTGCAACTCAATGCGCATGGAATCCAGAAAGCCTGCTACGCCATGCTTGGAAGCTGCATAGGGACTTTGTAAGGGAAACGGCACTCTTGCCGCTAATGAGGAGACGTGAATGAGTGCGCCACCTCCCTCCTTTTTGAGGTGTGGTAGAGCGACCATCGCGCCATAGGCCTGCCCATTCAGGTTGACATCAATGACTCTTCTAAATTCTTCCGGTGTGATTTGGTCAAACGGGGCGACAACGCTGGTACCAGAAACATGCACCCAGGTATCGAGTCGTCCGTAAGTGGCAATGGTTTGATCGCCGATCGCTTTCACTTGTTCAAATTCGCTGACATCGGCAATGACGGCGATCGCGTCTCCACCCAACTGTTTGATCTCATCTACCAACGTTGCCAACCCAGACTCGCCGCGAGCAGCAACAACAACCTTTGCCCCTTTTTTGGCAAACCGCAGAGCTGTCTCTCTGCCAATTCCACTAGAAGCGCCAACGATGGCAACTACTTGCTGATTGATCGGCTTTAATTTCATGGGTTTTACTCCTAAAATTGAATCTCTTTAAATACAGTTCTCAATGCTTGCGGCGAACAATTGCCAATGCTTACACCGGGGTTCATCCCTTTGAAAAAGATGTCTCACATCAACGTCCGGTGTCAGTCCTTGAGAAAGGATAGAAGGTCGTTGTTGAGTTGTTCTTTGTGCGTGTCGGTTAAACCGTGAGGTCCGCCGGGATAGATTTTTAGGGTGGAGTGCTTCACCAGTTTGGCGGCGGCGATCGCAGCGGCACCAATCGGCACAATCTGGTCATCATCACCATGAATAATCAGCGTCGGCACATCAAACTTTTTGAGGTCTTCCGTGAAGTCAGTTTCAGAAAATGCTTTGATACTGTCGAAGGCGTTCTTGTGTCCCGCCTGCATTCCCTGCAACCAAAACCAGTCAATCATGCCCTGAGAAACTTTGGCACCCGGACGGTTGAAGCCGAAGAAGGGGCCGCTAGCGAGATCTTTGTAGAGCTGCGATCGATCAGCCAGAGAGCCAGCGCGAAGTCCGTCGAACACGTCGATTGACAGTCCATTCGGATGATTCTCTGTCTTCAGCTAGGTTCAAAGGAACGAAGGCGCTGGCTCGACAGTTACTTCGTTGTTCTCAGTCTTCGAGTGCTTTCAAGGGATCATTGACCCGACATTAGCTGCGCTTCTGGCTGGTTTTGCCAGCCGTGATCGCGCAAATAAGCTTCAAAGTCGGTCTGTGCAGAAAAATTACGCTTCAACTGTGTTAAATCTGCTGCGTAGCCAACGTTCTCAAACCAGCGATACATGATGGTTAATTCTTCTCCAATTTGTTGCTCAAACGCTTCAAATGGAATTTGTTGGTATTCAACGGTTTTTCCTAAAACACGGCTGAACGTAGCAGCGATTTCCGGCATGGTCATGTCCACACTGGCAAGTTCAATTTCGCCGTTCATGAATTCTGCGGGGCGATCGAAGACATCAGCGACCATCTCCCCATAATCGTCTTCAGAAAGCTGCTGCAACTTCGTTTCAGGGCTCAAGGGCTGAAAGAGCGTTCCAGCCTCAACCATCGAGCGCATCAGGTTGTAGTTGTAGAAGAAGAAAACGGGTCGCAGGATTGTGTAGGGCAACTCGCTGGCTCGGATGTATGCTTCGACTTGAAACTTGCTGTCGAAATGGGGAATACCCGTGTTGCGTTCGGCGCTACCCACCGAACTGTAGACGAAGTGCTGGATGCCCGCCGCTTTCGCTGCGTCTGCAACCGTTTTGCCCTGACGGATTTCGGTGTCTACTCCATCTTGAAAGATCTGTAGCGAGAAAACACCGTAGGCACCTTGCAAAGCGCGATCGAGGGAAGCGCGATCGTTGAGATCACCAACTGCGAGTTCTGCGCCTGCTTGTTGGAGGGCTTGAGCCGCAGGCTTGTTGGAGTCACGCACCAAAGCTCGAACCTTGAAATTGCCGCGTTGCAACAGATGACGGGCGATCGCGCTGCCTTGATTGCCGGTAGCGCCGGTGACTAAGATCAGTCGTTCTGTGTTGCTTGACTGTGTCATGGAATTTCTCCTGAATCGGTATAGGTTGGGTTTAAGGCGAAGGCGCTGACTTGTCCTTTGCTTCGTTGTTCTCATTCTTCAACAGACCGTCCATTTAGCCAACGCAAGTTCCTTGAGTTAAAGCTGCAACTTAGCGTGAAGCGTAGTCTTCCTCATTACCAGGCTGTAAGGCTCCAGTCTTTCTGGTGGAAAATGGCTTTAACTTGTCGTTTCATGAGTGGCTATTGAGTGGTGCAATTGGGTAAAGTTTTACCAACTAAGTTTGTGTTGCATCAATTTTCAATTACCACTGGAATCGCTCGAATATGTTTTTTAGACTTGCCATCGCTGTTATCACCGCAGTGTTGATGATTGCAACCTCAATGATGTTTCCGGGCATGACCGCAGAGAAAACGGCGAAACCTCAAGTTCCGGGTGTCTATCAATTCGAGTTAGGCGATTTCACAATTACCGCCCTCAGCGACGGCACAGTGCTATTGGATCTGCATCCCATCCTGACCAATACGAACCAGGCCGAAATCGATCGCCTCCTGCATCAAAGCTTCCTTAAAAACCCTGTTGAAGCTTCGATCAATGTCTTTCTCATTGACACTGGAGACAAGCAGGTGTTGGTAGACACAGGTTCAGGGGAATTGTTTGGAGAACTAGGCGGCAAGCTACCAAGGTCGTTGCAGGCAGCAGGTTATACAGCCGACGAGATCGATATGGTTCTCCTTACTCATATCCATACCGATCACAGCGGTGGTTTGGTTGTCGGTGGTCAACCCATGTTTCCTGCTGCTACGGTCTATGTCGGCAAACCCGATCTTGATTTTTGGCTTGACCCTGCTATTGCAAAGCGATCGCCAGACTTTCAAAGATATTTCAACGAAGCCGTTAAGACCGTCAAACCCTATCTCGATAGGGGCAAGCTGAAACCGTTTTCGGGCGAGACGGTGATTCTACCTGGGATTACCGCACGCCCCACGCCAGGACATACACCCGGACACAGTTTCTTCTTGGTGGAAAGCCAAGGCAAGAGTATTGAGTTTTGGGGTGATATTATGCACGTTGCCTCGGTTCAATTGCCGAAGCCCGAAATCACGATCGACTTCGATGTTGATTCGAAGGCCGCAGCAGGACAACGGGCAAAACAATTTGCTGATGCAGAAGCATCCCGTCGTCTCGTCGCAGCCGCTCATGTCTCTTTTCCAGGAGTCAGTCATCTTCGTGCAGACAAGCAGGGCTATGCTTGGGCGCCTGTGGAGTATCGCTGGCGTGAATGATGAAGTTGCGCTGCGAAAGGAATAAGACCTTGAAGCGTCCAGCTATGCCGCGAGTACGCCATGTTAGCTGTTGGCGATCGTGATGGCTCGATTCACATACGTGTCTGTGGTCAACTGCTCTACAACGAACGCAGCCAGATCTGCGCGGGTTACCTGTCGGCCCTTCTCTACACCTGAGAGCACGCGCACAGAGCCGACAGCAGGCTGGTCGTTCAACACAGCGGGGCGGATTAGCACATAAGGGACTCCTGCCTGGGCGATCTCCCGTTCCATAGCGGTCTTATCCGCTGTCGATCCACGTAGGAATGTGGGCAACAGCAGCAACCGGAACGGTAGGGTTGCCTGCGCCGTACTGTCCCCCACACCCAGAGCCGAGATCGCGATGATCCGGCGTGTGCCGTTCTTCTTTGCGGCTGCGACGATGGCGCGAGCAACCCGTTGTTCGATCTCTGTCTGCCGCCACGGCGTCTTGCCACCCACTGTATCGATCACGGCGTCTTGTCCAGCTGTCGCGTGGGATATCACCGCTGGGTCGGTTGCATCCCCAGTGAAAACGCGAACATTAGGCGGGACGGTGTAGTGAGTACTATCGCGCATGAAGGCCGTCACGGTGTGACCAGCAGCAATAGCCCGGTCCACCACCTGTCTTCCCGTCTTGCCCGCCGCTCCGATCACTAAGACATTCATCGTGGTACCTCATTGGGGTGTATCGCAAAACTAAGTTAATGGTTAAGGGGAGAAGCCTAAAACTCCCCCCATTGCTTGCTATATCTACTTCTTCTCTAGAAATGACAGTACTTTTTGCCTACTGTTATGCAGAAGTTTTTGTGCCACAGTCAGCTTCTCTACTCTGCGGTTGCAGCATGCTCAATGACTCTAACGACGGCATCAGGATGAGAAACCATCACTATATGCGATGCGCCATTCATGACAACCGTTTCCTTCGAGTTGGCACGCTCTGCCATGAAAGCGAGGGCTGCCTCCGGAATATTTAAGTCGCGATCGCCATAAATGAACCAGGACGGGGTGGACTTCCAGGCAGGGGTCCCAGAGGCTTCTTTAAGAGCAGCTTCCGTGATGGGCCGCTGGGTGCTAGCCATCAGCTGTGCGGCTGCCGCAGGCACATCCGCAGCAAACTGGGCGTGGAACTTATCTGGCTGGATATAAAGATCTTGACCCCCATCAGATGTTGCAACAGGTGGCGCAAGCGCTGGTCCGAGGGTGCTGCCAGGATAACGTCCTGAGAGTTCGATGGCAGTCTCACCTGTATCCGGAGCGAAAGCCGCAACATAGACAAGTGCCTTCACGTTGTCGTTGCCATTGACCGCGTTAGTGATCACCGCCCCTCCATAGGAGTGTCCGACTAGCACCGTAGGACCTGCAATGCTCTTGAGGACACTGGCAACATAGTTGGCGTCGCTTTTCACTCCACGGAGAGGATTGGCTACGGCAACCGTTGGGTAACCTTTCTCGTGCAGCTGGGTCAATACGCCATTCCAACTAGAAGACTCAGCAAATGCACCGTGAACAAGAACGACAGTGGGTTTGATGTCTTGTGCGTTTGTGGTGTTCATGACAGTTCCTAATGAAGTGATTAGAGTGGTTCCTAAAAAGAGTGCGGCGAGCAAAAACAAACGGGTACCGCTTCTAAAAGTGGGCATGTTCATGTTTTGGTTTCCTTGGTATTCGTCTCCTGGTTGAATACTTCTTTGAGCCCTTTTCTAAAAGCTAGCCAGTGCGATCGCAACGCTGTTTAGCAGGGGTTGGGTTCAATCTGAACGAAGGCGCTGACTCAACAGTTGCTTCGTTGTTCTCATTCTTCAACAGTCCTTCCATTGAGACCACGCAAGTTCCTTGCGTTAAAGCCGCAACTTATGGTGAAGCGTGGTATTCTTCAGGAAAAAAAGCACTGATTCAGTAGTTTGCAAGGCGCACAAAAGGATGCAGCCCCTTATAAAAAAGACTGCCTTGCCCTTTAAGCCGGCAATTTGTTTATGAATGCTAATGCCAAGAAAGCCAAGCGCAGTGGAGTTGCCTCGGCACGAGTCAGAGGAGTCATTCTATCACCGCATGGATGGCAGCGCTTTCAAGCGGCAAAACAGCAGGCAGAGTCAAAGGAAAGTTGGGGTAAGCGGTTCACGCAGGAAGATCTCAACGATCGCACAGGACTATCCCCCAATACCCTAGCCCGAATCCTTAATCGCGCACTGGGTGTCGATCGACAGTCGCTAGAGATCCTGTTTCAGGCCTTTGGGCTAGAACTCACAACGGCTGATTATGCACCCCCTGCCGCAGCCCCTAAAACATTAGAGTTGCAGCGAGAAGATCCGCAGCAGGACTGGGATAACGCAGTTGATGTCTCGGTGTTTTATGGTCGTGAAACCGAATTGGCGCAACTGTGGCAGTGGGTAGTAGCCCAACGCTGTCGCGTCGTTGGGCTACTGGGGCTTGGAGGCATTGGCAAAAGTACGATCGCCGTTAAAGCAGCGCTACAGATGCAGTCTGACTTTGAGGTTGTGGTATGGCGATCGCTTGCCAACGCACCCTCCTTGGATGACCTCCTGACCAGCCTACTGAAATTTCTGATGCCGCTTCAGGGAGATGCTCCGCTGATCCCGGCTACGCTCAATGAAAAGCTTGTCTTGTTGATGCAATACTTGCGATCGCAGCGCTGTCTATTAATTTTGGATAACGCTGAAACGATTTTGCACAGTGAACAGGTCGGGCAGTGGCAGTCTGGTTATGAAGCCTATGGACAGTTCTTAAGAACGCTAGGAGAAACGTCCCATCAAAGCTGCTGCTTGCTGACCAGTCGTGAGAAACCCCGTGAAATCGCTCTGTTGGAGGGCGAACAGAGTGTTGTGCGATCGCTTGCTCTAAATGGACTCACCCCTGATGATGGACGCGCTATTTTTCGACAAAAGGGAGCATTTACAGGGTCAGAAGCCGAGTGGCAAACCTTAGTTAACCACTATGGTGGCAACCCTTTGGCGTTGAAATTAGTGGCATCTGCCACACAGGATTTGTTTAACGGAAGTATTGCTGAGGTAGTCAGCTATCTCGATCAGGGAACGTTTGTGTTTGAGGATATTCGCAATCTCCTTGATCGTCAATTCAATCGCCTATCGATAGAGGAACAGAAAATTCTCTACTGGTTTGCTATTCACCGAGAGCCAGTGGCGATCGCAGAGATTCGTGAAAACGTGATTGGTGCAACCTCTCAACAAACCGTTCCCCAACAAGTAAATTCACTGCTCCGGCGATCGCTACTCGAAAAAACAGATGGATTATTTTTCTTGCAGCCTGTGGTGATGGAATATGTCACAGAACGGTTGATCCAACAGGTCTGCACAGAATTTACAACCCGACAGCTTGATGTATGGCAAAGTCATTCGTTGATTCGAGTACAGGCGAAAGACTATATCCGAGCAATGCAACTGCGATTCATTTTGCAACCTGTGATGGAATGGCTTTTGTCGTCTTACCAAAATCTGTCTCAAGTTGAAGATAGAGCAAGACTACTCCTAGCACAACAACGATCAGAATATGGAGCAGGATATGCGGCCGGGAATTTGATCAATCTGCTGGTGCAGCTCAAAGTAGATTTGCAGGGTTCCGATTTTTCTGAACTCGTGGTGCGGCAAGCCGACCTGCGGCAAATTAATTTGGTAGGGGTCAATTTTCAAAATTCTAATTTAGCGACATCCCTTTTTTCGGAGACCTTGGGAGTGGCAACATCTGTTGATATTAGCCCAGATGGCCAAGTTTTTGCCGTCGGCGACATCAGCGGTTTAGTGTATTTGTGGAATGTTGCATCCCATCAACTGATTGCGACGTTTGAAGGACATTGCGGTGGGGTTTGGGCGGTCGCATTTAGTCCCGATGGCACAACACTGGCGAGTGCCGGTAATGATGCGACGGTACGGTTGTGGCATGTGCAAAGTGGTCAGTGTTTGTGGATTTCGACAGGGCATACGAGTCGAATTTGGTCTTTAAGCTTTAGCGCTAATCGTCAATGGTTAGCCAGTGGTAGTGATGATCAAACGGTAAGAGTGTGGAATTTACAGGGTGACTGTTTGCACATCTTGAAAGGACACACCAAAAACGTTTATTCCGTTCACTTCTCGCCCAACCATCCAATTTTAGCCAGCGGCAGTAACGATACCTCGATTCGGCTTTGGAATGTTGAGACTGGAAAATGCCTGAATGTGTTGCAAGGGCATTCTTCCGGTATTCGCTGCGTGCGCTACAGCCCGGATGGTCAACGGTTGGCAAGTGGCGATCTCAATGGCTGCATTCAACTATGGAGTCATCCGCTTGATTCTAAAACTCATTCATTTAATCCTGAATTATCGCTGCGGGGGCATACCAATTGGGTTCGGAACATTGTATTTAGTCCAGAGGGTGACACGTTAGTAAGCGGCAGTGATGATGGCACCCTTCGGCTTTGGAATGTCCAAGACGGATACTGTACGAATATTCTGGGTGAGCAGACTGGACCAGTTCTAGCACTCGTCATTAGTGTTGATGGTCAGATCTTGATCAGCGCCAACCACGATCGAACAGTGCGAATGTGGCAGATGCCGAGTGGGCAAAGCCTTAAAACGTTGAGCGGCTATACCTATGGAGAACACTGCTTAAGTTTTAGTCCTGTCACAGTTACAGCAGTTCAGCATCAGAATAGTTCTGCCACAGCGCGAACTGAGCCAGCTACTATGAGTCACCTACTTGCCAGTAGTAGTAGCCAAACCGGAACAATTCACTTATGGCAGTGGCAGGTGGATCTCGATCCACTCAGCTTGCCTCCCTGGAAAATCATCTACCGAGAAAACAGCCAGATTTCAAATTTAAGCTTTAGCCCTGATGGTCAAACGATTACCACCAATGGAGAAGATGGCTCCGTTTTTCTATGGGATGTGCAAACAGGACAGGGCGATCGCTGGATTGCTCACGATGCTCCTGTGTTAGCAGTGCGTTTTAACCCCGTTGGGCAAACCCTAGCAAGCAGTAGCTATGACCGAACAGTGCGTCTGTGGGATGTACAAACTCACCAATGCTTACAAGTGCTACGAGGTCATCAGAGCAGCATTCGGGCGATCGCCTTTGATCCCCAAGGTCGAACTCTGGCAAGTGGCAGCTATGACCAAACGATTCGGCTATGGGACGCGCAGACGGGGGAGTGCCTACGGGTGCTAGAAGGACACAAGGGCGGGGCTTACACGCTAGCATTTCATCCAACCGAGCCGATTCTAGCAAGCGGCAGCTTTGACCAAACGATTCGATTGTGGGATGTGCAAAGCGGAGCCTGTCTAAGAATTTTACAGGGGCATACCAGCATTGCATTTACCATTGCTATCAGCCCTGATGGTCAAACTATTGCTAGTGGCAGTGATGACCAAACCGTTCGCCTCTGGAATTTGAAGACGGGGGAATGCCTTCATGTAATGTGTGAACATGATAGTTGGATCGCATCAGTTGTCTTCAGCCCCGACGGTCAAATTCTATTGAGTGGAAGCTTCGATCGCACCCTTAAACTGTGGGATGTCGCAACAGGACGCTGTATCAAAACGGTGAGAGGCGATCGTCTCTACGAAGGCATGAATATTCAAGGCGCAACAGGATTGACAACAGCTCAGAAAACAACATTAAGATCCTTAGGAGCCATTTCACAGTGAAGCGTTTATCTACAACACTATCGTTTGCATAGCGTCTTGCAAAAAACTGTCTGTGAGATTATTGAGAGCGGCAATCACAATTGCCTTAAACTCAAAGCCAATCAAGCGAAACTGCTAAAGCAAGCGCAACAGTGTGTTTAAACTCAAGCGCTCTTAAGCTGTGAATGAGCAGAAAATATGGCACAATTCGCAAATGAGTGGCATAAACCTGCAAAGCTAGAATCTGTAAGCATTTTAGGCTCTTGGCTTACTTCTAATCACTGCTGCATCAACACAGTTCATCTCAGGTGATCAGAGTCCAGAACGGTAGCCTGAGGTATGTTGACTGATTGCATCACTCATTGCGAATCACGCCAAATCTTTTGCTCATTTACAGTTACGATGTGTCGCAAAATGGGCTGTTGTTTGAGAAGCAAACGTCAGCGTTTAATCTTCAACGCGCTATTGCGCTTTATGGCAAAGACCTCATCCAACATTGGCAAAATCGGCTTTATCCTTATCCTGAAGCACTGGCTGTGGCGATGGTGCAGAAGCATCTGAAATTTCGTCCGTTTGATGGGCAACACATCTTAACCAAGCGCCTTGAGATCCCGATGCTGTATGAAAACAACTGCGCCATCACACGATGGCTGCTCAATATGCTGTTCGCACTAAATCGTGTTTATCATCCCGGTTTCAAATGGACACGTTACTTTGTTGCAGAAATGAACATTAAGCCGCCTGAGTTTTTTGCCCGGTTGGAGCGCGTTTTTCAATCTGATGCTGCAAGCGGAACCCCTGAGTTGCGACGACTCGTGGAGGAAACGTTCGACCTTGTAGAGCAGTGCCTACCGCAAGTTGACCTCAAGCAGCAGCGTGAAACGTTTAATCGGCTTTATCCGAAGTGGGAGTTGCCTGTTGATCGTTAACTTAGTGTCCATCAAAAACAGCCTAACAATCCCGTTGCACACCGACCGTATGAAGTCTCTTCGTTGAGTTCGAGCGGTTATTTGCGGCGGGTGATTGGGAACGTTATGCCGCTTCATCTCTGGGTTGGGATAGTGCTTCAAAGTTAACGACGGTAGTGCCCTAGCGTAAAGATCAGAGAAAAAGCAAAATTTTGAAAGTCTCATCTGGCAAGACTTCTAAAAATGACTGTTTTTCTTTAGCCTTGAAGAAATAGGACTACCAGTTTTTGAATGGTGCTTTTTCTTTGACTACTGAAAAGCAAACAGTTTGACAAGCGATTCATCAGCTTTGCTGACTCAGCGATCGCTGCTAGTGCTTTGGACTGCCCTCAAAGTGGCACAAACGACAAAAACCCTGCGCAGCAGCAGTTTCAGCTTTTCACCTCTTTGGTTAGTTGCCGCACCCGCAGTAGTGCTGCTTTGAGGTCAACGGCTTACTGCTCTTCTCAAACTTAGTCTAGGCAAAGCTTCTAGGTCATCTGGCACCTTTTTGCCTTTATGTCGGCTCAACCCCTCACATTGCTGACACAGCACTCTAGACAGCAGCCCTCACATCACCGACACATTGCCGCTTCGCACCGTCACACATCACTGTTGAAGGAACCCTATGTTCGCTAACACCCACCCTGCCATTGTCCAGATCCGCCGTGAATTGAGAGGTCAATTACCCGATGAATGGCTCGAAGAAGTGGTCTCCATCCTGGAGTATCAATTGACGTATCAAACGCTGGATGAGCTGGCTACCAACGACCGGCTGAAGCTCATGCCAAGTCTGAGCTTCAGCCGGTCGTTACAGCAGTTGTTGTCGCAAGCGCTCGCGCCGGACACCCAGGCATTGGCTGTGTCGCTCCCACTGCCTCAGAGCTTGCGACTGCCTTGGCAATGAGTCTCGCGTGGCGAGACAATAACCTTGCATGCCTGCTGCTTGCCAGTGACCTTGGCTTCACGCTTGCCATGTTTGATCGGCATGACAGAATCGCAGTGGTTATACTGCTGCCATCACTTAGTGCGTGAGGTCAGGGAACGGTGAGAACGGCTCAGGTCTTGTCAGTCATGCTCCTGTTGACGTTGGGCACCCTCCCCAAGCTTGCGGCGGCTCAAAGTCTTGAACAGTTAGTACAGCAGGGGCGTACGGCACAAGCGGCGAAACAGTATAGTCAGGCGGAAGCCGCGTGGCGGCGTGTGCTCGGACAAGACCCGAAGAATGCTGATGCCTATCTTGGTTTGGGGCATGCGCTCAGTGGCCAGAAGGGGTTTGCTGAGGCGATTGCTGCCTACCGTCAGGCGCTTACCCTCAACCCGAAGAATGCTGATGCCTATCTTGGTTTGGGGCATGCGCTCAGTGGCCAGAAGGGGTTTGCTGAGGCGATTGCTGCCTACCGTCAGGCGCTTACCCTCAACCCCAAGAATGCCGAGGCCTATCTTGGTTTGGGGCATGTGCTAAGTGACCGGAAGCGGTTTGCCGAGGCGATTGCTGCCTACCGTCAGGCCATCAAGCTTAACCCACGGTATGATACTGCCTACCTCAAGCTGGGGCATGTGCTGTCTGACCAGAAGCAGTTTGCTGAGGCGATTGCCGCCTATCGTCAGGCCATCAAGCTGAACCCGCAGTCTGTTAGTGCCTACCTCAATCTAGGGGCTGTGCTGTCTGAACAGAAGCAGTTCGATGAGGCGATTGCTGCTTATCGTCAGGTGCTAAGCTTACCTGATGACACGGCTACCCTACTCACAGCTCATACACTTGCTTACAATGGGCTGGGGCTAATCTTCCAGCAACAGGGGCAGTTGACCGCTGCCATCGGGGCATACCAGTTGGCACTTCAAGTAGACCCCAGTTATGCCTATGCCCAGACCAACCTGCTGGAAGCACAACGACTCTTGGCACTCAAGCAAGTGCCGCAGCGGCTTGCGTTAGCCGAAACGCGCTACTTGACCCGTGACACCGTGACACCGCTCAAACGGTCCGTTGTCAAGATTATTGCGCGCTTTCCTCACAGTGCTAAGGGCAGCGGTTACGGCACTGGCTTTGTCGTCAAACGTAAGGGGAATAAAGCTTGGATTGTGACCAATCGGCATGTGGTGTTGGAACCGGACACCCAGCAACGGGGTGAGGATCTGCAAGTGGAGCTGTACTATGGCAACCCACCGGCTGGTATGCCAGTAGCACGATTAGAGAAGGCACAGGTGCGCTTGCTGCAGATGACGGAGCCGAATGATCCACTGGACCTGGCTGTGCTGGAAGTGACGGACTTGCCTGTAGACATCCAGCCCCTACCCGTGCGGCAGCAGACAGCAGGAGACCGCTTGAATGTGCGGCTTATTGGCCATTCAGGAGCTCAAGCCTGGCAGGTCGATGAAACGGAGAGTCTGGGCTTTGTGAATTCGCAACTAAAAGACCGCTTGTTGCTACGTCTTGACCTGCGAAAAGGGGCCTCAGGCAGTCCAATTCTGGATGCACAGAATCGGGTTCTCGGTGTGTTATTTGGCGACATTACCCTAGAAACAACCGGGCTCGGGACTGCTTACCCGATTAATGTTGTGATGAATAAACTCGCAGCCTGGGGAGTCAAATTACCATGAGCTTGCATAGACAAGGATAATAGCGGTTCCGTAGCTTTTAGACCAAAATCAACGTTAGCGACCTTCAGCAAGACAACTCATCGGTTTTGCTTCAGTATTTTTTTGTCCGTACTACAAAGCTAAACTACTTTTGGACGGTTACATCACACTACAAAGCGCACAAGATCTGATGCGCTTGTTCTCCCCCACGGCTGAAAGCCGCCTTTTAACGTTGCACTGCTGCTCAACCCGCAACCGACCAATGACGGAAGCGGCATCCTAGCTCGGGTCGGGTTAAGTATCTAAGGCGGCTAAGGTGCTAGAGGGGGTGAAGGCAGCGCCGCGACCGTTGGCCAAGCCAGGAGCGGCAAAGCAGCGAGCGCTGCAGTTTAGTGACCGCAAGGATGGTCTGAGCCAGCACTGGGGCAACTCAGTTCACTTGGACCTAGAGGTCTCAGGCGCGTTTGTTCCTCGCTGTCGCTGCGGTCTGAAGGCAGCGCAGCGGTCGGCCTTAGCATCCCGTTCTGCCAACCTTGATAAAGTTTGCGTGAACTTGAGCATCCCAGCGGCACGCCGCGTTTGCTTGGACGTCACCAAGTGATGATCCCAGTCCCTAACACGAGAGCAGAGACATGACACGAGCAATGAGACGCCGCACAGGGTTAATGGTGCTCACACTACTGACGGTGCTCTGGCCCACTCAGCCAGGTTGGGGGAAGGAAGGCAGCCAATCCAAAGCGCCGCTCGTCGCTGAGATTGCGTTTCAATATGCGGCTACTGACCCCTCCCCAGCGGCGGTCAAAGTCTTGGACCAGGCACTCGC
>NZ_JACJOZ010000080.1:0-18346 GCF_014695795.1 Phormidium sp. FACHB-592 | reverse complement strand
GCTGTAATGTTGCCAGCGTTGCCTTCTCCCGATGTAGCCGACGAGAGTTGAGCATTATTCAGAACTGAAAGCGATTGTGCCGTGATGCCAATATCGCCGCCGTTACCCACTGCACCTGGCGAAAGCGTGCTAAGGGCATCGCCACCATCAAACAAGACGGTATCACTCGCCTGAATCTGGATCGCTCCAGCCTTGCCTTGTGACCTGACATCCGTGATGATTCTGCCCTGATCGGAAACCGAGAGTGATCCCGTGGTAATCGTGACATCGCCTCCGTCTCCCACCGATCCTTTTGTCGCCGTGGTAAACACCCCGCTCTGCTCTGAAGGATTGGTAGGCGCTGTGCCACGAATCTGCACAGAGTCACGCGCCCGAATGGTGACACGACCCGCATTTCCTTGTCCCTCAGTAACGGTATTCACGGCACCCCCGTTTGTCAGGAAGAGCGAACCCGTAGTAATGGCTACACTGCCACCTTGCCCCACACCGCTGGGTTGCACTGGTGAGAAGATAGAGCTTGCATATTTGCCATCGGCAGCCTCACCATCTATGAGTACGCGATCGCGAGCATCAATGATGATGTCGCCCGCCTTCCCCTGTCCACTCGTGCTAGCCAGTAATTCAGCCCCCCCTGTAAGCGCAAGCGACCCGGTGGTGATGTTGATACCGCCAGTGTTACCGATGCCGGTTTGTTCCACGGTATTGAAGATAGCACTGCTATAGCCATCCCAAGCGCCATCCAAAGAGACGGTATCACGGGCATTGATGTTTATACTACCGGCATTCCCCTGTCCCTGTACGAAGGATCGCACTTGAGCCCTCCGTGTGAGCGCCAGCGACCCGGTGGTGATGTTGATACCGCCAGTGTTACCGATGCCGGTTCGTCCCACTTTATTGGATATAGTAGTGCCACCGCTATCCGAAGAGCCATCCCAAGCGCCATCCAAAGAGACGGTATCGCGGGCATTGATATTTATACTACCTACATTCCCCTGTCCCTCCACGTAGGCTCGCAGTCGAGCGCCCCGTGTGAGCGCCAGCGACCCGGTGGTGATGTTGATACTGCCAGCGTTACCGATGCCAGTTGGTCCCACGGCGTTGAAGATAGTAGTGTAGAAGTCATCCAAAAAGCCATCCAAAGAGACGGTATCGCGGGCCTTAATATTTACACTGCCTGTGTTTCCCTGGCCATACGTGATGACAACCCATTGACTGCTCCCTGTGAGCGCAAGTGACCCGGTGGTGATATTGATACCGCCAGTGTTACCGATGCCAGTTTGTTCCACGGTATTGAATACGTCACTGTTAGCCAAAGAGACGGTATTACGGGCCTTAATATTTACACTGCCTGCGTTTCCCTGGCCAGACGTGTTGACAACCAGTGCCGATTTCCCCGTAAGCGCCAGCGCCCCTGTTGTGATGTTGACGTTACCCGCATTCCCGATCCCTCCAGGACGCACTACGTTGAAGATAAAACTGCCATCAGTTAAGTTGATTGCTTCTGTCGCATTGAGCTGAATGTCCCCGGACTGAGCACCAGCAAAGCCCAACCCTGTGTTGATGCCTGCTCGCAATCTGCTTGCGCCACTCATGGTCAAGTTTTTAGCCGCGATCGCAATACTGCCGCCACCGCCAGCACGAACGTCTATCATAGCGCCGTTGTTGATCGCAACGTCTGCGCGCCCCACGCTAGCTGGCAAACTTAACTGCCACTCACCCGCCGCTTCACTCAGCCCCACGCTTCCCTGTCCGACCACGGCACCCAACTCCACTCGGCTACCCGGACTGATGATTTGCCCACCTTCTAACCGCACATCACCCCCAATGAGCAACAGGCTCTGCCCCGCTGGCACTTGAAGCCCAATTCCATTATTGGCGGTTGATTGATTCACGATCAACTTGGGTGTCAGTTGATTAAAGAAAAAGGCATTGGGATTCACCATGAGCAACTGCCTGGGTAACGGTTGCGTTGCATCGCTACTAAACACTTCACCATTGGGAAAGCCAATCGCGTTGGCTGTCGTCGCCACAAACGAACCGCCAATATTGAGCGAGGCATTGGGACCAAACAGAATGCCATTGGGGTTGAGCAAAAACAGATTTGCCGTACCATTTGCTCGAATCAAACCATCAAGATTAGAGATTGCCCCACCCGTGACGCGGCTGAAAATATTTTGCACATCGGCAGCATTGTTGAAAAAGGCAGTTCCTCCGGTGGGAATGGAAAACTGACTGAAGCTGTGGAATAAATTGCCCCCTCGGCTTGCTCCGCCATCAATTTGCACAGTGACAGTGCCTGAAACTTGCGATCGCTCCCCCGTAGGCAAGGTGCCATCAGGCACCACTTGAGCGACGATCGATTGAGCACACACGCTACTCAAGCTACTGATTGTTAAAACCCATGCTGTTAAATGCGATTGGTTCATGTCGCTACCTTCGTTCCATCGTTGCGATCAACTGCAAAGGGTGTTTTTAGTGCGATCGTTTCAGTCAAGCTAAAATAAACGGTAGCAGAAGACCAGGGAAGATCAGCAAGTTAGCTGAGATCTGGCATTGCTGCTAAGAACCTATCCTCGAATGAACTTGGGGCTAATCGCTCAGAACAACCTACAAGCTGACCAGCCCACGTTTAACTGCAACAATCACGGCTTGAGTGCGATCACTCACGCCCAATTTACTCAAGAGCCGATTGATGTGCGACTTGACGGTACTCTCTCTAATACTTAAGACAGTTGCAATGTCCATGTTCCCCATCCCCTGCGCCATCAAACAGAGTACTGCTAGTTCTCGTTCACTCAGTTCTGGATGGCTCATGTGCTGCAACAGTTTTGCTCCGACGGCTGGCGACACATACTTTTGACCGCTATGAATCGCGCGAATGGCATTCAGCAGTTCGTTGGGTTTCGCGTCCTTGAGCAAATAGCCCTGAGCACCTGCCTGCAAGCCACAGTAGATGTCTTCATCGCCATCATAGGTTTCAAAGCCTTCGGCGCGATAGGACTCGTCTCCAGGTTGTTTAAGCTGCCAGTGACCGTCTCTTTGATAGATCCTCTTACAAGCAGTTCGCCATCCATTGCTGCTACAACTAGACATCCCTGAAACGGCTCGAGGGAACGATCCACAAGCAAAAGGTCGTCGGAGTGGATACAGTCTGCTGCCATTGCATCACTCCCACCCTGAAAAAGAAGGTAGCAGGAGGATTTTTGACCAGTTGATTCAAGTTCAAGCTGGTATCAATCGTTGGTCAGACGGTGCCGGGAAAGACATCGAAGGTAATGAGGCAAATAGAGCTTCTAGCAGTGATCAATGCACGTTTAGCACCATGCTTTGCAATCACAGTAGCACTTTGGTTCAGCCCCAACCATCGCTTTCCAGCCTTCAACTTTCAATTTCTGCATGATTTCTGCTTGATGGCAGATATGAGTCACATATCTGCTATTCAAATTAGTCTATGAGCATAAATACTTAACTTGAAAGCTTTATAACCCCTGTGTCATCGTAGGGATGGCTGATGACTTCGTTTCAGAAAGCCGGGTCTTGCTTCAATCCTTGACAGCCTACGATCGCTCCCATGCCTCCACGCCCTTTACCAACGCCCGTTGTGGTGCTCGTTAACCCAGCAATCCCACAGGTTGCTGAAGCACTTGGCAAGCCCTTAAGTCTAAGGGAATTGCGGGTGCAGGAATTTTTGCAGGCGCGATCGCTCCAGCCCAAGAGTCGTAAAGCTTATCAACGGGATCTGGACCTGTTTATGACCTGGACTAATACTGCTTGGAACCAGGTGACTCGGCGGCAGGTCGCCCAGTTCAAGCAGTCTTTGCTCAACGAGAGACGTTTAGCGCCAAACTCCGTCAACCGTACTTTACAAACACTGAAGTCATTCTTTAAGTGGTTAGTGCGTTCGGAATACGTGAGTACCGACCCCACAACCGAGATTCAGCAAGAGCATGTACCGGAGCCGCAGTCGCAAGATTTAGAGGCAGAAGAAGTCGAGCGCATTTATCTGGCAATTGAGCAGCGGCGCTGGCATGAGCGTGATCGGGCACTGTGGACCGTCTTGCTGCATGGACTCAGGGCAGAGGAAGCCTCCAATCTGAATGTGGGGGACTGTGTCGGGGGAGAATTAGTGATCCGGCAAGCGAAGCACGATAGTACGGGCGAAGTGCCGCTCACAAAAGAAGGTCAAGCTGATTTGGAAGCCTATCTACAATGGCGCGAGGCACAGGTGGGACAAGCTTTAGCGCCGGATCAACCCTTCTTTGTGTCATACTCACCCCGCAATCGGGGACAGCGCTTGGGCTATTCCGGCATTCGCCAAGTGATGGATCAATTAGCAGAAGCCACTGGGATTGACCTGCATTCTCACCGGGGCAGGCATACCTTCGCGACCCGGTTAATCGTCGAGTATGCGATGGACCCGACGCTGGCAATGGCATTAACGCGCCATCGCGATCCGCGCAGTTTTAGACGGTATACCAACCGCAAAAACAAGGTGGCAGCGAAGCAAGCCTTCCTCAAAGCCAGTGGGCAGCTATCGGTATGAACAGCCAATTCCTGAACCGATGCACCCCCCTAAACCCGATGCTGAGGTCGAGCTTTTGCTTGCAGTGCGTACTATGCTTTGTTGAATTCCAGTTGTCCAACATACTCGTATTGCCCATACTGCTGGTCACCCGTGAAGAGTTGCACCTCATAGGTGCCAGTACTCGGCAGGGGACAGGCTAACTGCGTGCCCTGGCTTGTCTGCCCCGCGCAGGGTGCGGTTTGTTGGCTACCTTTTGCACCGTAACTTGCCATCAACCAGCGTTGACGGGGATTCTCCAGTTGAATCACCGCGTTGCCCTGTACATCCGTTTGCGAGCGAGTGGGTGACAGCAATTTCAATCCTTGCGCGAAGAAGCCAGGACGCAGCATCGGTTGCCGGAAAAAGTCGCCCCGCGAGAGTGGTTGCGGCAAAAACTGCCAGGCGGCATCGTCCGGAAAGTGGCTGACGACCATGACTTCGGGCGGCGGGAACAGGTAGCTGGTGCCATACTGCTTCGTAAAGCTGGAGCCATTGACAGAGCCGCTGTCCCAGGTGGCATCAATCAGATACCAGTTGCCTGCAATTTTGGCAGCATTCCAGGCATGACTGCCACCATTCAGGTCGCTGCTCTGGCTCCGAGAATCGCCCACGACATATACAATCTCTTCCCCGATCGCCTGTCCCAGGGCTTCGAGCAGTTTGGCATAGCCAGCACATACAGCTTTGCGAGTGCGGAAGACGGTTTCGGCATCCTGAGGTGGACGGGGAGCCTGCCCAAAGAAAGCTGGGGCATCATAGGCAATACGATCAGCAACGTAGTCATGCAATGCTTTGACCCGGAGAAAGGGATCGTGCTCCTGCTGGGCAAGGTACTGCGCCACCGCTGCAAGGCTGGTTTCCACGCTGGCTGGCATGTTAGCCACCGCTGGATGGATGGCAGCGTTCGTTGCCCACAACGTTGCAGGCTGGGTAGCAGGGTTTGTTGGAACTGGTTGCGGTTGTGGCTGCGCTTGCGGTGAGGGTTTACTGTGCGGCGTGGGTGGCGCAGACGGCGGCACTGTTGGTTGAGGGGTCGGGCGCACCGTGCTGGTGTCGGCGTATTGTTTGTAAGGGTTCTGATGGACTGCCAGATACAACCACTCCAACTCATTTGCCAGTTGGAAGAGCGATCGCCGCACCCAGGCAATTTGGGGTCCCTGACGCCCCTCCAGCATCCAGTCTCCCCGTGTCGAAAGCGCTAGAAAGGAGGTTTGGGGACGCAGTGCCAGCAGACAGGTGAGAAAGATCAGGTTGAGCAGTAGGGTACGTAGGATGACTCGATCGCCCCAGGTGAGCATGGGCGGCTTCTGCTGGCGACGCTTGCTGCCCCACAGATCCCAGGCGATCGGGAGCAGAGGAAACAGTAGTACCCCAGAGCACGCCGCCAGCCAGGTGGGACCATTGGTGTAGGCGACTAGGGAAGAGGCTAACCACACGCCCAGAACAGGCGTGAGGAAGACCAGTAGGAGCAGCAGCCCTTTGAGTAGCCGAACAAGGAGGTCAAGGAGGAAGCGCATAAGCCCTGGAAGAAGGTTGATCTGAATCAAGCATGCCCAAAGTTGGCGGCGATGTTTGAACCGTTGTTAAAACGGGCAGGGGCGTTTGAGGGTTGGTTTAGCCCTGATTTTCAGTTGCTACAGTGCCAGGGTGAGCGATTTCTGATTCGAGGTGATTTAGCGATGGAGGCAGCCTTTCAGTCAACCATTGGAAACTAGAAGCTTGAGCAACGCAACCGCCCCTGATTGGCAGTCTTGATGAATGATGGTTCGTTGGTAAGCTCGGTAATGACGATGCATTAGCCCTCGGTGTAAGTAAGATGAAATGTCGCTTCCTGGCTTTCTTAGTATTGACGATACTTTTTCCAAGTCTCGTTAAGTTCACTTCGCATTGCTTTCCATAACCAAGCCGGGAGAAGGGGGGCAAATGCTCGTGCCAAGTGATACTCGTTCATCAACTTGATCGCATCCGATTCTGAAGCGCCAGTATTCATCAGCAAACTCTCTGCGGCTTTCTCGACCTGCCCTGCCTTAAGGCTGAAGTTTTGATAGCCTAGAACCGACCTGAACAAGTTGAGCGAGAAAACCAGCGTCAGTACAGATGTTACGATTCGTCCTAGGCTGGATGAAAACTGCTGATTATTCACAGTCTGGACACTGGTCAAGAGGACGACCAAAGAAACGCCTACTAGTAAGCAAGTGCCCGTCAGATAGTAGTTCCGCATCCGTTCTGATAAATGTTTACTCCACCAAGCAGATTCTTGGATGTTTTCTAGCGCTCGTCGAGTTCCATACCCTTCACGGCTAGCAAAATACTTCTCCGCCAAAACTTCTGCAACAACAAGTTTGTCTAAGTTAGAGGGACTCCGCACAAGTAAGTCTGAGATTTCAGCCTTGGAAATTTCCCAACCGAAGGCATCCTGTCCATCTAACTTTCGTCGTAATGTCTCCGCTATCGCTTTATAAGTATCTGATCGCCAAGCTACTAAATCAGCGATAACCGACAACCCAAACACCAGAAGTGCCGCATACGCTGGCAGCAACGGCAGTAAAACTGCTAGGGTGCCGATGATAAACCCAGCCAGTTTGCATCCTAAGGAAAAGCGCACCCATCTCTTTGCGAGCGTAGAGTATGCCTGACAAATAGCTTGGGGCTCGTGCTTCAGTTTGCTATTCTGCTTAACCATACGTTGGGAAGCCCGTCCCAAAGATTTTCCTCCACCAGTACATAGCGGTCTTTTGATCATTTTCAGACTCAGCCACCATTGCACGACTAGCATGGTCTGCTGCGCTTCTCATCGCGTGCATAATTTTCTGCTTCTTATTCCAGCTAACATCAACATCTAAAGCCTCACCGAGCCTTTTGGGGTCAGGGCAACTGCTCATTAGATAATTAGCACAGTTCTCAAAGAAATAGGTGATCGCAGCTGGGTAGTTTGTGATAGCAAGAGCAGATTGGAAAGTCTGCACTACCAAAGTCTCAAAGTAGTATGACAACAACTTTGGCTTATGTTTACGCTCATTCCAATACTTCAGCATCCGTAGTACTGGCAAAAGCTCACCTCTATGATTCTTGTTCACTAATGTAAGGCTCTTCGCATCGATTTTAGGGTTCGTTTTAATCCAGTTGCCTTGACCATCAGGAATGAGAAAGTGCGTTACCTTATTTTGATCATCGTGCACTGAAATTGCTGGCACAATATCAAAGTTCCAAGGCAGGGTCTTAAGCTTTAAGGTCACTGCTTGCATTCGACGATTCTTCTCAGCTTGCTTATAGCGATCAATATGGGCAAGGTAGTTCTTGATCCGATTTAAAACTTTGATTGAGTTGACATAGCCGTCGTCGTCTACAAATGCTTGGAGCGGTGCTTGAGCCTCTTTGAGACTCACACGGCATACTGGAGTCATGTTGGCTCCGTATCCAGATGCTTTTTGCCGATAGGATATCTCGACCTGCGTTCCCTTGCCATCTAGCAATATTAGTAAGTCAATATCATCTAAAGGGTCAGTCTTTGTTCGTCTGGCAAATGAGCCAAATGAAATATAACCTCCTTTTAATCTGGGAAAATCTGAGTGTTTTGCAGCCAGCCTCTTCATTTGCTTGAACAGATAGCTACGACTTGCCAGTCCTTTCTGAGTGGTTGTTCGCTCCAAATCAACAATTTTGGTTTGGAATTTCTTGAAAGCGGTTTTGACCGTTTTAGCTTTTAGGTCAGAATTATTTACTTGCTTAAGTTCTTTGCTGATTACAGCTTTGCCAGTGCCAGGATGTGTTGAACCAACCTCCTTTTTTGAGCCAACTTTCGCAACGGAGACCTTTTTAGGTACAGTAACTTTCGCAGCAGAAGCAGTTTTCGGCTGTGTTTCTCTACCCACTTTAGGTGCGTCAGCAAGCTCTCTTGGAGTATTAGAGCGTTTCTCTGAGCCTGTTTTGATTGCAGATTTTCTGGTCTTTTCTGTTTTCTTCTGCTTCGAGTGAACATTTGTTTTCTGAGTTCGTCCAGTTCTAGCTTTTTGACGATTTGAAGGCTTCTTCATCCTAGCGATTTCACAACTAGATTCGGTGCTCACTACTCTTCAAAATATTCAGGCTACAAATTATAGTGAGGAAAGATGAGTAGAACACGTTATAGCAACACTGCGAAACTCCACTCAATATGACTTCTGCCTTTTCTTCATCGTTTTGAACGGCATACCACACCGCTTACATGCCGACACTTCCAGCAAGCCAATCACCGAGAAGGGATGTTCGCAGACCAGATAACGTGGCAGCAGGCGGAGTCTATGACGCTCGCACCCGACTGTTGAGTAAAGTTGCCAAGCGATTCGATGATAGGGGTCTTCCAAGCAACAGGCAGCACAGATACGAATTGTATTTGGCTGCGATCGTTCGCCTAACGGTGGAAACATCTCCCAAAGCCTATCAGCTTCAACCTGCGTGACTTTGCTCAAAGCTTGCACCTGTTTCTGCTGAGGCTTTCTCCCACCAAAGAGAAGATCTTCCCAACGTTTAATTGCCGTACCAACTTCAAGAATTTTTCCTAACTGACTAGGAGAAGAAAGCCGATTGCCTTTGGCTCGCCGGAACCGATACAGGAAGCTAGCAATACTCTCGCCCTCTAGTGGCGATACATAGGTGAATGGGTGTTCTGGGTCAAAGGAGTAAGTGGAAAGAGTTGGTTGAACCTCTGGCACTAGACTTCCTCCTCATCAAAATAGCCGTCACCATAGCTTTCCAAGACTTGGCTCAAAACTTGCGGATCAAAAGACAATGCCTCATTGCTAGAAGAAAGTTGAATCACTTGAATCAGGATTTCAACAAAGTCTTCAATATTGCCCTTTGTGACGCCATACAAAACTTCTACCGAGTCGACATCTATTAAGTCAACGGACGCTGGCAATTCTAGGAACTGACGCTCAAAAGCTTTAATTACTCCTGCAAACTCCTCACTAGAAAGATTCTTAAAGCGGTAGAACGGCTTAAAATAATCAAACTTTCCCGCTTTTTTGAGCCAAGCATCCAGGTCGGTTGATCCTATCAGAATGGCTGGAATGCGGTACTCACTA
The DNA here is from genome assembly GCF_014695795.1 of Phormidium sp. FACHB-592. Classification (NCBI taxonomy): domain Bacteria; kingdom Bacillati; phylum Cyanobacteriota; class Cyanophyceae; order Oscillatoriales; family Oscillatoriaceae; genus Phormidium; species Phormidium sp. FACHB-592. The sequence goes on along the minus strand of NZ_JACJOZ010000080.1, from coordinate 8,719 downwards.
CGTCGAGACATAGCGATGAGAGTGCTAAGTGCGTTTTCAGTGAGGAAGTGAGCATGATCAATTAGGAGAGCATCAACTCTAAATAACTTTAGAGTATCCCAAGCTCTAAACGTGAAATCCTTTGGTTTCCCACCCTTCGCACCACGTCCGAGGCTGCCTGAAATAAGGTTACAGAGCTTTCGGGTACTGCAAGAAGATTCGAGGTCAATGATATGAATGCGTAGGGGTATCGGTAGCAAATCCCCTCGCCGACCACTAATTTCATCAACCCAATGTTTTGCAGCAACAGATTTGCCTGACCGATCGGAACCAATAATACGACCGCACAGCTTATCACGGTTCCTCTGCTTCAGCCAGTCTTCAAGTCCCGAAAAGTAGCTCGTTTCCGCCAGAAATTCACGCTCGATCAGCGCCCTAATCTGCGCCTCAACTGTAGGTGAGTCTGGGACAGTCTGGATAGGATAGCCAAGAGGGACACGCTCTGACAGCATTTCTGTTTACCTTCTTACCGCGATCGACCTTTCCGACGAGAAACAACCAATTTAGGATGATTTGTCTCAGCCGCTTGCAGTTGCTCCTTAAATGATTCTATGTTCTTCTCGTGGCGCTTCGCTTGTATGCTGATAATTTTTTGTGGTTCAGGTACCTTGATCATTGATGGTGCATGGGCTGCATCATCTTTAAAGGCAACAAGTGAACGATCAGACTTAGAATCTAGCTTGGCGATAGATTCAGTCACTTCAGAAGCGGGTAGCGCATCGATTGAGGAGTTATTGACCTGTGTCGTAGGCTTTGAACTTTCCTTACCCTTACTTCGTGAGCGCCGATTACGACCGCTTGCCTCGCGTTCTCTCTGAACTACAAGGTCTTGACGTTTTCCCTGATATTTCACGCGAGTAGGCTTCGTAGTGTTATCTAGTTCCTTCCCTCGAGCTTCAGCTTCGGAAAGTACATACTCTAACGCTTCCAGGGTAAGCGTCTCAGATTCTAAGTTGTTGAGATCAAGTTCTCTCAAAGGAAGTTGTAACTTTCTAATCCAGTAATTGATTTCATCAACAGCCTGCATTTCGGCATAACCTAGAAATCTTCCTGGTTTTCCATCGGTTTCCAGTTCGTATGTGAATAAGCGAAGAATATTGCTGGAGTCATACCGCAAGGTGACCTTTTGACCAGCAAAAGCTCTTAAAAATTCTCCTCGGTAGCGTCGCGTTTTGAATTGAATGACACCATGCCTGTAAACCATGCCTGTCTTCAACTTCCTCAGACAAGCATCCAGTTTTCTCTCGTCAACGACAGGCGGCAATTCACCATCCATGCCCTCTAACCACTTTGTGTAGCGAAGTTCTGTTGGATCTTTGGTATGTCGCGCCAAGTTATATTCGACGTAGAAATACCAGGACAGAATCTTATCTACGTCTCGGAGTGTCAAACATGCTTTTGCTTGTGCATCTTTTGGACGCTGAGTCGTATTAGAACCCGTGTAGGACGGGTCTTCTGACCAGACCCGCTTGTTAAGCCCATTGAAAACACTTTCTATATCGCCACCATCCGATGGTTTACGTCTTAAGTGAACTATAAAGCCAAGACCAGGGCTGATCCGCTTAAGGTGTTTACCAATCCGTTTAACATGTTCTGCGTTTAAGTCTTTCCCACCATCGACATACAGATGGCTAAAGCTGCCATAGGGAATCCTATCTTCCGGCAAACTATAGTCTAGGGGAAACTCCTTCGGCAAAATGGCTTGGCGGATCAGTTGAGCGACATCTTCCGCACTGGGCTGTTTGATACTTAGAAGATGACTCAAAACACATTTGGAGAAAACATCTTTAAGAACAGATAGATAAAGCCGAATAGCTCCTTCTGGAGGAGGGATGTTATCGTCTTCGACTGTTTCAAAGCGAATGTTAGATTGATCACCAGCCACTAATGAGAATTGATCAACCTTAGTGTGATCAATTTGTACAACCTTATTTGAATAATTTGCTGTAAGCGTTTCTCCGGCACGAGTGGGAAGGTGACTGACCATTCCCTGCCCTGCACTGCTAACTCCGTTCTGCGTTCGTTTCTGTTCAATCAAAGGTTGGACAAGGCGACGCACAGTCGCATATGACGGATACTGAGTATTTTTGCGTATATCAAGCGCTTCCCGCTCCACCTTAGCGAAAACGGCGGCAGCACTCATGATTTTTTTACCTTTACTCCCTTTTTTCCAGACTTTAGTAATAAAAGGTTCCCACTCTAAAGTAAGGTCGTGCTTCGGCTTTTTCCCTCGAGAAGACCTGGGTACAGGCTCACCATCCAGGTGTTTCTTTAACCAATCCTCAAAGGTACGCTTTGGCACCTCTAAATAGTCGATCGCCGATTGCTTGCGCACCCGCTTGATAGCTGGAGTCAGAGATTCTGCAACCCATTGAATGATCCAGAACTTCCACTCCTCTTTTTCGATTCCCTGCCGTACAAGCTCCCGAATATACTCGTCAATGTTCGTGCTGTAGCTAGTTTCATCAAGCAGAACAGCGTTGTCTGGGCATCCAGGAAGTTCGGCTTCGAGGCGATCGTCAGACATAGGAGTGTCATCAACCCATAGAAAGCAAACTGCTAACACAATACCAGACTCGAAAATTCTGCGCTACTCATTTGCTCATTTTACTGGGAAACTGAGCCACATAAGCTTTCAGTGGCAGAGGTCTCTAGCTGATGAAGCCTTTGTTATTGAAGAAGGTATAAGATCGATGACATCTAGGGATCAAGGATTGGCATGACCACGTAAAGAGTCACGATTGATCTTCCAGAAGCGGTTTTCCGGCAATTGGTACGGCTTGCTGAAGCCACTCATCAATCTGTCGAAGTCTTGGTGGCGCAGAGCGTGATGAGTAATCTCCCCCAGCGGTGGATCATGCCTCACCCGAGCTACAGCCTGAATTTTTGAGAATGCAAGGCTTGACAAACGAGGAGCTACAAGGGTTCGCCCAAGCTCAAGCTGAACCGCGTCAATACGAGCGTCAAACTGAACTCTTGGCAAAAAATGAAGCGGCTCTGCTAACTCCTGAAGAACAACAAGAGCTAGTGGCATTACGACAAGCCGCCGATCATTTGATGTTGCGCAAAGCCTACGCTTGGTCCTTGTTACGCTGGCGGGGACAAAGAATCCCAACTTTGCAAAAAAAACCAAATTGGATTAATTACCAGTAGGTTCATCGGCATTGACCTTCATGCTCAAGGATTAAGCGTCCAAGAAACCAGTCTGCGAAACTGTCCTACATTTCACCACTTAAGATCTGCCAGTTAAACGCCAATTTAGGAAGGCAGTTGCGACTTAAACGTCAACTGCTGAAGTTCCTTTTGATTCCAGTTGCCTAACCTGGCGGCAGCTTCGTAGGTGCTTTGCAAGAACTCTAACAACATCTGATCCGGTGATTCTGCCTCACGGACAACGTCATAGGGCAAAATAAATTTGCCTAACTCTTGATTGTAAAAGGCAGCATCGGGACGAACCTCAGCCTGCTTAAACCCATCGGGTTCTGGGTACGCATAGGAATAAAACGCTGGGTATGATAAGCCGGCTCCGGGCCAAAAGCCGGCACTACTGACTTTCTGAGAATAGGCAATGAGCAACCGCTGGCGATTGCCCCTATTCTATGCACGAAATCATCTCCAAATTTCGCCACTTAAGCTCCGCGAGTTAAGCACAGAGTGAAGGCGTTCGCGTTGCGTACCCAAAGGGCGTTCGCTTCACTGTGAGATCGCTCCTAATGCTTTCAACGTCGCTGCTTGAGCGTGCGTTAATCCAGTTGCACCTTGAACCTTCATGCCTTCAAGCATAGAACCGTGCAATTTACTTGCTCGATCCCTTTGCCTGACTATTTGCCCAAATTCAATATAGGTGGTCGCCTTCAAGCTGTCGCCTATAGCAAGTTAAATTTTTTACAGTGCAATTTGATAGAGTAACCATGCCATCGCAAGGTAGAAGGCTGGCTCTAACTTAAGTGAGAAGCCGAATTTGCTCGAAAGTACATGCATACAATCGATCGACCATTAATCGACCCATCATTCTAGTGAACAGGCACTGCGCTGGAGCGTGGTTTTCGCAAGGTCACCCATGGCTTTGGCTCCGCTTGGGGTGCGGCGTTGTGCGCCCAGGTGCGATCGTTGGTAAGACGGCTCGCCGTCAGAGTCTCTCTGCCTTCCAGGCTCTTGCCCATGCCCTTGCCTCACACCAGTCTGATGGGCTACTGAGTTGAGCCATGACCAGTCAAGCTCTAAAGATCTTCTACACAAGGAGCTTTAGATGCTGGAGTTTGGCAAGCGATATACTTTGGGAAACGGCTGACAGTCCTTCATCGGGGAGAATTCAATGATTACCCTGCCTGGAATTACGATCCACAGCCAAATCTATGAGAGCTTAGCTTCTTTGGTGTATCGGGGCATCAGAGAGCAAGATAACTGTGCCGTGATTGCCAAAGTGCTCAAGCAGGATTATCCCTCGCCTCAGGAATTAACTCGCTATCGGCAGGAGTATGAAATTACGCGCTTTCTCAATATTGAAGGCGTAGTCAAGGCATACAGCCAGCAAGACTACCAGCGCACGCTGGTGATGCTTTTGGAAGACTTTGGTGGCGAGTCTTTAGAAGGCTGGAGGCGACAACAATTAGACTTCTGTCCCATGCCGCTGTCGGTTTTTTTGCCTCTGGCGATCGCCCTTACGGATACTTTAGGCAAAATCCATGCGGCTCATGTCATCCATAAAGATCTTAATCCTGGCAACATTGTCTTTAATCCGAGGACTGGTGTTGTCAAAATCATTGATTTTGGCCTTGCCACTCGCTTCGGTCGCACCAATCCCACCTTCAAAAGTCTCTATCTTTTAGAAGGAACCCCCGCCTATTTGTCGCCAGAGCAAACCGGACGCATGAACCGGATGCTCGATTATCGCACCGACTTTTATTCACTGGGTGCAACCTTCTACGAACTGTTGACGGGACAATTACCGTTTCCCACTAGTGATCTCCTAGAGCTAGTCCACTGTCACATTGCCAGACCGCCGACTCCCCCGCATGAATTGAACGTGACGATCCCCCAACCTGTTTCAGATCTGATTTTGAAACTGATGGCGAAGAATGCGGAGGATCGCTATCAAAGTGCCTGGGGCATCAAAGCAGATCTAGAGCGCTGTGCCCAACAACTGGCGGAAATGGGTCAGATTAACGCCATCTCGTTGGGACTGCAAGATGTCTCTGAGCAGTTCCGCCTTCCTCAAAAACTGTATGGGCGATCAGCGGAGATTGCAGCCTTATGGGTAGCGTTTGACAGAGTGGCAGGGAGTAAGGCAGTCCGTGAAATGATGCTGGTCTCTGGTTACGCTGGCGTTGGCAAAACAGCATTGGTACAGGAACTCTTTAAACCGATTACCGCAAAGCACGGCTATTTTATCTGGGGTAAATTTGACCAATTCCGACGCAACATTCCCTACAGCGCGATCATCGATGCCCTGCAAAAGTTGGTGCAGCAACTATTGGGAGAACCCAATGAACAGGTGGAAGTATGGCGATCGCGCCTGCTTACTGCTCTGGGCAGCAACGGAAAAATTATCATTGATGTCATCCCTGAAGTTGAGTTCATCATTGGCAAGCAGCCAACTGTGCCCGCAGTTGGAGCAACAGAAGCACAGAATCGCTTCAATCTCACGTTTCAAAGGTTTGTGCGGGCGTTTTGTGCCAAAGAGCATCCCCTGGTCATTTTCTTAGACGATCTACAGTGGATCGATGCTGCGACGTTGAAGTTAATCGAACTCATCTTACTGGATGAGCAAAGCCAGTATCTGTTTTTGATCGGAGCCTACCGCGATCACGAACTGACTCCAACGCATCCGTTGGTCTTAACGCTAGAGAGCCTGCGAAACCAGGGAGCAGTATTTCAGGAAATCATCCTGACCCCCTTAACCCTGGAACCGTTGAGTCAACTGATCGCTGAGACATTACATCACAATCCTGATACCGTTCGCTCCCTAGCCCAAGCTGTATCACGTAAAACCGAGGGCAACCCCTTCTTTGTGGGTGAATTTTTGAAGCTGCTGCATAGCGAAAACCTGTTGACCTTTGATGCCCAACAGTTGAGTTGGCAGTGGAACCTGGCTGAGATTGAAGCTCAAAATATCACCGATAATGTGGTGGAGTTGCTGCTGCGTCAGTTGCAGAAATTACCGGCAGCCACACAGCAAACTCTCTGCATCGCGGCTTGTGTCGGGGCTGAATTTGATTTAGAGACGTTGGCGCTTAGCGCAGAGCGCAACTCCGAAGGAACCGTTTGCGAAAAATCACCGAAAGCAATTTTCCAGGATCTACTTGCAGCAATACAAGCGGGCTTAATTCAACCTCTGTCTGAATTGGACGAAGATTTGTTGGTTCAAGAGTATAAGTTTCTGCACGACCGCGTGCAGCAAGCGGCTTATGCTTTGATTGATGAATCACAGAAACAAGTGGTTCATCTGCAAATCGGTCGCAATTTGCTCGAAAAAACTTCACCAGAGCAACGATCCGAGCGGTTGTTTGAAATCATCGATCATCTCAATCAAGGACTTGAGCTAATCACGGCTCGATCAGAACGAACTGAAACTGCCAGATTGAATTTAATGGCAGGTCAGAAAGCAAAGGCAGCAACGGCTTATGAAGCAGCTTTTAAGTATTTCACTACAGGGCTTAAACTCCTCAATCCAGAGAGTTGGCAGAGTGAGTATGATCTCACCTTAGCGTTGTACTCAGAAGCAGCAGAAGCAGCGTATCTCCAGGGTTGCTTTGAGGCGATGGAACAGTTGGTAGAAGTAGTACTTGATCGCGCTAAGACAGTACTTGATAAAGTGCAGGTTTACGATAGCAGCATTCAAAGATATTTGTCACAGGGCAACCTGAAAGAAGCACTCAAAATTGGCTTGGAAGTGTTGAAGCTCCTGGGAGTAATCTTACCAGAAAATCCAAGTGAGTTAGATGTTCGAGGCGGATTGGAGTCAACGGCGGCACTACTTGCTGAACGAGAAATTGAAGACTTGATTAATTTACCAGAGATGACTGCACCAGAACCGCTAGCAGGAATGTCAATCCTAGCGAATATAGAGTCTGCTGCATTCATAGTATCACCAGCACTGTGGATACTGATTACGTTCAAAACGGTAAATTTATCAATCAACTACGGGAATGCTATCTGGTCATCACTGTATTATGCTTGCTACGGGTTGGTTCTATGTGGAGTTGTTCAAGACTTTGAACTCGGCTATAAATTTGGTCAATTGGCTCTTAGCTTAGCGGAACGATTGAATACCAAAAAAGGCAAGGCTAAAGCATTACACGTATTTAGTGACCATGTTATGCAATGGAAAGTACATCTTAAGGAGATGATACCACTGCTGGTTGAGGCTTATCAGGAAGGAGTGGAAACCGGAGACTTTGAATTCGCTGGTTATGCTGCATATGGCGTGTGCCACCACTCGTTTTTCGTCGGTGAGGAACTCACCCAACTGGAACAGAAAATGGCAACCTACAGCAAAGCGGTTGATCGAATCAGACGGGAAAGCCCCTCGACTTGGATTGCAATCGTGTGGCAGACCATTCTTAATTTGTTAGATAGGGCTGAGAATCCCAGTCGCTTAGTTGGTCGGGTGTGTAATGAAGAGCAGGCATTACCACACGCCCTTGCAGTTAAAGATGGAACTGCAATTCAAATGCTGTACCTGCACAAAGTTATACTGTTTTATCTATTTGGAGAATATCATCAAGCTGTACAGACTGCTATTTTGGCAAGGCGACATTTTGAAGAAGCGACGGCAATAAAGTTTTTACCTGTATTCTGTTTCTATCATTCGCTGGCGCTTTTGAGCCTATTGGTTGAGGCTTCAAGCTCTGAAGAAGAAGCTTGGCTAAGTTGTGTTAACACCAACCAAGAAAAAATGCAGAAATGGGCAGAACACGCCCCAATGAATTATTTACACAAATTTTATCTAGTCGAGGCAGAGAAAGCGCGAGTTTTAGGGCAGTTTCTTGAGGCTGAAGAGTTTTATGAACGGGCGATCGCAGGTGCTGCTGAAAATGAGTATATCCAGGAAGAAGCATTAGCTTATGAATTAGCGGCTAAACATTATCTAGCGCGAGGTCGGGAAAAGATTGCTCAGACCTACATGAAAGAGGCGCGCTATTGCTATGAACGTTGGGGAGCAGCTGCAAAGGTCAAAGATTTGGAAGATCGATATCCTCAACTATTTCCTCAATCGTCCAATATAGTTTCTACATCAGTTCGCATCACGACTGGAACCACCTCAAATACCTCACATATTGCTCTTGATTTAGCGACGGTGATGAAGGCATCCCAAGCAATTTCGAGTGAAATTGAATTAGAGAAGTTGCTTCATTCTTTGATGCAGATTCTAATTGAAAATGCTGGAGCACAAACCGGATATCTGCTCTTAGAAAATGTAGATGAGTGGACGATTGAGGCAGCTTGCGAACTTCGTGATGGGAAAAGCGTTTGCGCTACGCAAGTACTGCAATCGACCCCAATGACAAATCGCTTATCTGAACCCATTGTCCAGTATGTCATCCGGACTCATGAGCCAGTCATCTTAAATGATGCAACTCGCGAAGGCAAGTTTATCAATGATCCCTATCTTCAACGCCATGAAGCTAAATCAGTTTTGTGTTTGCCACTACTGAATCAAAGCAAGCTTGTCGGTGTG
>NZ_JACJOZ010000008.1:0-26128 GCF_014695795.1 Phormidium sp. FACHB-592 | reverse complement strand
GGCGGTGTCGGTTAGACGCGGTTAACGGCTTCTTCTTAGGACCGATCCGGTAGAGACTGGTTGAGCCTTCTAGGGCTAACCCGGCTGTTAAGAAACAGTTGACAAAGCCTAGCAATCTGTTTAGCACTCCAACCCCATAGCCATGCGTACATATTCAGCGAACAAGCCCCTACCACTGCGATCGGTTCCAAGGTCAGCATCGCCGCCAATTGTCAACCGCAAAGAGGCAACAGAGCGACTGCGAGAGACTTTGGGCAGCGAATGGAACCCTTCCCTTACTGGTCTCAAGGTTGGCTCAGAACTGCTAACCACAGCACTCGGTCCTGGTTGGTCAATCTACGAACTGCGTAACATCATCCGTAAGGAAACCTTACGGCAAGGTACGCACTGGTTCAAACGTGGCAGATGCTATTCAGTTGACGTTGTGGCGATCGCGCAATGGCATCTCAACCAGGAAGAGGAGGGTTAAACCACAGCCTTATAGCGAGTTCTTGGTGTCTTGACACTGTCACGTGGCAGGGGTTTTCGTGCCCCAAAAGCCCGATTACATTACTCAGATTATGTAAGATCGGCAGAACTGGCTTGAGTCAAAAGCGGAGTAACTTATGGAAATGCCCGTTTACCAAAGTTACTCGGTGCTGCGTAATGCGTAAAAAGCGCGTACTAGGTGCTCTTTAGAGAACAGTGCTTCTGGTCTCTAGTTCTCCTAGCCCTTGACTCGACTGCGCCATCTGTAGCAACTGCTTTAGCACTAGCAGCAGCAACTCTAGATCGACTGGCTTCGTGAGATGTTCGTTGAACCCAGCATCTAAGGCTTGCCGACGGTCAGCTTGGCTTGCCATCGCCGTTAAGGCTAGCGCTGGCACTCGCCCGCCCCCCAGCGACCGGACTCAGCGCTCGCAGCCAGGCGATAAAGTCATAGCCAGTGGTGCCAGGCATCGCGAGGTCACTCACGACTAGTTGCGGGGGCTGGGCTAAAAAACTGGTCTGAGCCGCTGCAACACAGTCGGCAGCGCTGACAATAGCACCTTCCATTCCGAGCGCAAAAATGAGCAGCTCTAGGCAGTCTGGGTCATCATCCAGCACTAGTATGGGCACACCCTGTAAGTGATTCAACAGCGCCATTGCGGTCGTGTACTCTCTGCTTAATTGAAGCCATGCAGGCAGAGTTTACCTTCCTTATATACCGTTAGGCAATAGCTGCAAAATCGCCTCTATCAAGGGTTTCGGCTCGATGGGTTTGGCGAGAAAGTAGTCAAAACCAGCATTAAAAGCGGTGGTTTCACTGTACTCTCGGTTATAAGACGTGACAGCAATGGCAGGTAGCTGGCGGACAGCCGTAGCCGGTGCTTGTCGCACTTGCTCGATCAACTCTTTGCCATCGAGGTCTGGTAAGCGCAGATTGCAAACCAGGATCTGGGGGCATTGTGCGTTGAGCACTTGCAACGCTTCGAGCGCGGTCGTCGTGACCGTCACAGCAGCACCATTATCTTCCAACAAGTAGGTGAGCAACACTGCGATGTCTAGCTCATCCTCCACCAGCAGTACTTGAATGTCCTTGAGTGGCTGAAACCTTTCTACGGCTGCTTGTTTCAACATCTAGACCTACGCACACGGCATAAAAGTCGGCTGACTGCCTTCTTACCCTCATGTTCCAACAATGCAGGTTGAACTACCTCTCCTCTAAGCATGAGGTAAGTGCTCCCAGTGCAAACGGGGGAAGTAAAGTAGAAGCATGACCATCAACCGAACGTTTACGACAGCCAACCAAGATCCTGACCATGACCACTGCTAAATAAAAATTACTCAAAGGATTGAGCATGACTCCAGAAGAAATTAAAAAAATGCTTGAAAAGCAGGAGCAGAGATTCAAAGAGGCGCTATCTCGCAGCCAGAAAGACTTAGAAGGCATTGAGAATTGGACTGCTGCACAAAGAGATGACTTCATCAAAGCTTTTAATGGTAAGCAGGTAACCGAAGCGCTTGCACGGGCAGCAGAAGATGTTAAACAAGCAGAAGCTCAGATGCAGAAGCTCGCCGCTCAAGGTACTTTTGACTTTCAGGAAAATGCTCAAAAGCAGCTCATCCAATTTACGCGCTCCATTCAGTCCGATACCAGAGAAATACTGAAAAGACTGGGAATCGAGAACAGCAATGATTGAGCCTCAATCTGTCGATCCTTATCCCTACCCTAGTTTTCGTTGGCATCACGAACCACCCTTGATGCGGTCGATCCGGGATACCAGGTTGGAAATTTGCTTCTCAACTTTGTGTAGCGATCGACCGTTTTCGAGCGCTACTGCCAGTTCTGCATAATGCTGTGGTGAGATGTACTCAGCCTTGCCAGGTTTACCGTCTGCCAGTTTAGTACGCTTGCGATGGTATAGCTTGCCCTTGACAGTGGCTGTGTCCAGTACAAACAGAGCGGGATAGTGGACGTAATCCTTTGCTCTGATCTCAGCAGCGGTGGCTTCAAGTGCAGTGCGTTCTTCCTCAAGCTGCTGAAGACTCCTCATCAAAGTTATGTAAAATTTGAATGTTTCTGTTCTAATTTTACATAACTAACAGCCCTGTTGACCACCCCATTGATAAGTGGGACTGGTCAAGCGATCGCGCTTATTACTCTGGACTAGCCTTAAACTGGCACAATCGCTCAAAAGCTTACACAGTAACGATTTTGCTTTTCCAGTCCCTTGCCCCGTTGCGGTGTCGGCAACTATACAAGCCGACTTTCCGAGGGCTGAGATTTCGACTGGTGCTCGACTTTCGGTTTTTAGTCTGGTGCCTTTCTGATGCTCTGGACTAAACTTGGACTAAACGGATCAACTGTGCCAGTTGAAAGGATGGAGCCTTGTGCCAGTTGCGTTAACACCGTTAGCACGTTAACAGTTCAGGTTTTCTTATGAGTCAGAAGGTGACGGTCGGGTGTCGGGTGCCAGAGGAATGGAATGCTGAGATCTTAGCGATTTGTGAGGCGACCGGGCAAACTACTTCGGAGGTCTTGAACGAGGCGATCGCCCTCTATCTGAAGAAGTCGAAAGCGGTCACGGTGCGAGCGCGTCTGGATGACTTGGAGCAACGGCTAAACAAGCTGGCGCTGCTGGTGACGCAATAGGGGTGATTGAAGGGTTGGTGTCATGAGATGCAATGAGAGCTAATCCAAGCCCGAAACAACGCAAATTCGTTAACTAATAGAGGCAAATGTGAGCTACGTCAGAATCTATTAGTACAGAGCAACTATCCTCAATTCCTCTTTCTATAAGGTTTTCAGCCTAATTGCATTTTATAGCAGCAACCCTTCAATCACCCCAATAGGCACTTGATTACTTAAATAAGTGAATACGTGGATAAGTGATTCATTGATTACGTGCATAAGTAATTACGTGAGTAAGTAAAAAAGCTCTTAGATAACTAACGGGCGTAGAATCACTTGATTACTGATTCACTTGCTCACTGAAAATGATCATCGCCTTTGCCAGTCTGAAGGGAGGTGCGGGGAAATCAACCTTATCGATTCACCTAGCTCACGCGATCGCTTTAGCTAAAAAGCGTGTGCTCCTAGTTGATGCTGACCCGCAAAGCAGTGCTAGCAGTTGGGCAGCGGCTAGAGATAGCGTGGCTCCATTCCCCGTCATTGGGCTTGCTCGCAACACGATTCACCGGGACTTACCAGAACTGTTAGAGGCTTATGACCACTGCGTGATTGACACCCCACCGCGCGTCTCCGCTATGGCTCGGTCTGCCATCCTCGCTGCTGACCTGGTACTGATTCCGGTTCAACCGTCTAGCTACGATGTCTGGGCAGCATCAGAGACAGTGGAGCTGATCAAAGAGGCGCAGCAGTTCAAACCCGCTATCAAAGCAGCCTTTGTGGTCAACCGTCGGATCGGCAACAGCGCGATCGGTAAGGAGATTGACAGTGCTCTAGCTGATTACGCGCTGCCGGTCCTGAAAACAGCGATCGCTCAACGTGTGGTTTTCTCAGAGTCCAGCGCTGGTTACACGGTTATGGAGTTGTCGCCCAGTAGTGCAGCAGCGACCGAGATTAAAAACTTGGCAAAAGCAGTCTTGAAACTGATGGGGGTAAGCAAGTGGTAGAGAAACGTAGCCGTATTGCCAAGAAACCGCCCACGATACCCCCGATCGCAGATGCATGGGTGACTGAGGCAGGCTTAGACCCAGAGTTGCAAAGCCAGGAGCAACCACCGCTGCCCACGGTCGCAGAGCCAGCCACACTGCCCGAAAAGAAAGGCAAGCCATACCCGCATCGCATCAGTTTCGACATGGAGACCCAGCAGTATAAACGGCTGAAACGAGCCAGCTTTGAAACAGACCAGAGCATGAACGAGTTGCTACGGGAAGCGGCAGAAGATTGGCTTAGAGCACGCGGTTACTGAATCACGTAGTCACTGAATCAAGTGAGCAAGTAATCAAGTAAATAAGTGAGTAAGTGAGCAGAGGGATCTAGTATTCCAGTCACAAGGTAAACAGAGTCTTTAGAGCTTTGAGTTTGGCAGTGTCAATGCCACAGCCCAATTTAGTGATTGGGGTCAGACTCTTCCACTTGCTTCGATCGGCACTGGCAATCAGATCAGATACGGCTTCAGGATCAACAGTGCCAAAGCCACTAAGCTTATGGCTCGTTAGGTAAGCCAAACGTTCAAAGATTGCCGCCCTCGATGCCTGCTTAATGCTGATGGCATCTGGTGGTGCTGGCGGTGGCGGTGGCGGTGTTAGATAAAAGGCGGTAGCTAAAGCATCAAGCTTCTTGCCCTTAGTGATGCCACATTTGAGCTTGGTAATGGGTGTGAAGTCTTGCCAGGTGCTTCGATCTTCAGCAGCAATCTTACTGGCTGCGATCGTTGCCTCTAAGCCTTTCAAGGGGCTTCCGGGCTGGCTAGCAAGGTAGGTAAGGGTATCAGCCAAGTCTTGTTCAGAAGCGGTGGCTAGGTTGACCCACAGCGTTTGCCCTAATTCCACTTCTACCTGTTTCTGCATCGCTTGATTGACGACGATGCACCAAACGAAATCGAGGTGTACCAGTCGAGCCGCATCCAGAATCTGTGTATTGAGAATCGCTTGATACTTATCTTCGCCCACTAATCGAACGATCACAGGCAGGATGTTCTTGCCTGTGCCAGACAGTTCCTGGGCGATCGTCTTAAGGATGATGGGTGGAGTGTCAGACTTGCCCTTGATGAACTTGCAGGGGAGTCGGCGGATCTGACCGAGTGTGACATCCAGTGGCGATGCCTCTGCTTGCGTGGCGCTCATGTTAATGATCGATAAAGTTTGGGTTTAAAAAGAGTTCTTTGACCAGATCAGCGTAGAGTTTGGTGATCGGAGAGCTTTGCCAGCAGATGACCGGAACGTGCTTAAACTCAGCGACTTTTGTCTGCGCGAAGGTTTTTAAGCGCGTTTTGCACTGGTTACCACTGAAGTTACTTTTGTTCAGTGCCTGCTTAATGTGTTCCTCTAGAACAACGCCTGCGTCTCCAGGGCAGTTGCTAAAAACAATGCCGAGGTTCCAGGGTCCAAGGTGCAACCGCTCTTTTTTCGCAGCCCTCACCTCACGAAATTTTGGGATGGTATTGCTATAGAGCTGTACGGCGTGGTGCAAAGACTTGCCACCGAGATCGATGGGAATGAGTACCGTATCACAGGCTAGCAGCACGCTTTGAGTGAGCTTGTCAGGGGTGGGAGAGACATCGATAAAGATATAGTCATAATCCAAGTACAGCAGTCTGACCAGCTTTTTGAAAACGGCAACAGGTTCGGCATATGGGTCGTCGCGGAAGGCTCTAAGTGACTTTTCATCACTGGAAAGTACCGAAAGTTTAAAGCTCTTCTTGCTCTTGTCAGTAGTGGGGAACTTGCGAATCTGAATTGCTTTGTTTAAGATTTGCTTGGCTTCATCCCACTCTTCAAGCTGAAGTTTTTGGGCGCACTGCTCTAAGTAGCCTGGAAACCAATTGGGATCAGCGCCAACACCGCGCGTTAAATCATTTTGTGGGTCAAGGTCAATCAGTAAGACTTGCTTACCTTCTAGCGCTAAGGTTGCCCCAATATTGACAATATTTGTTGTCTTCGCCACGCCGCCTTTTTGATTCCAGATAGCTGATGCTAAAGCGGTGCGTGGATGCTGCAGACAGTATTCTAGCTGCTGCATTAACCCTGGAAGGCTTGTTTTAGTGACCTTCTGAATGGGTGTCATAGGCAAAACTAAGCCATCAACACGTCGCCAGAGTTGGAAGAAATCCCCGTTGAAGACCAAGCCATAGGAAGCCAACAAAACAGGAGGGACGTTGTTGTTTAAGTAGTGCTTGATGCCTTTGTTTTTGGGACCACAATCCTCATAGCCTACTGCTTGCCGATAAAGGGGATGGCTCTGGCAAGCTGCCGCAAAATCTTTCTCTGGGATAGCAGCCAAATCTGGATCGCGCTTTTTGTTTTCAATGACCAGCACTGGAGGGCAATTAATGTCTTGGTAAACCAGTCGGTCAGGCGTACCTAAATTTGCCCCTAAGTTGTGACCAGCTTTAATTTGTTGAACGTTCAAACCTAGAGACAGTAAAAGCGGCTGTACAAGACTCATCTCTAAGTTTTGTTCGCTGTAATTGGTGGGCAGTTCAGCCCAATGCTGAGCCAGTTTTTTATAAGCGTTTAAACTTTTCATGCAGCGTTCTTGTCTCTACAGAAAGCCTGTCGAGAACGCTCCGCAATCCTGCCAGTAAAACTCACGCTTTTCTCCCGCCGCTCACTTCTTTTCTAAAGTGCCCTATTTATGTGGGGATTAACAGTGGACTTACGGGAACATGACATCAACTTGTTGAAAGCTTTAAATGCTGCGCTCGGTATCACGCAAAGCGGCTTCTTTAATTGCCGCTCTCAGCCACTCCGCTCGATTCGGCAGCGATCGAACGTACTCATAAATATCTTTGGGCAAGAACACTGAAATCGGTTTCTCAGCTAGCGCTTCATTGCCAATAGGCTTAAAACGGGTGCGATAATCTCCACGGGTTTCGGTCATGGCTCAGTTGTAACCTGAAGAACGTTAACACTGCCTGCAAATCAAGTCACAGCGTCATTTCTTTAAATTGCCTCAAAGACCTACTTTCTAACGTTGGAGTCAGAAATTGCAGATAAGTACAGTTATCTGCAATTTTAGGTGTTTTGAAGTCTGGGTTGAACTTTAGCAATCCTTAGTAATCCTTAGCCTCGAAAGGTGACTCAAAAAACTAAGGATGCTGCAAAAGCTTAAGGTTCAGCAGCGCGTGGGATCGGCAGTCGCAAGGCTTTTGGGTCTAGCCCAAGGGCGATCGCCTGGACTGCAAGTTTTTCTAGCGCGTCATTCTTCGTAAGTGGTTATGGGGTTTCCAATAAGTGAGCATGGTAATGAGGCTTCCGAAGTTTCTGAGCCCGACACAGCCAGCACGGGAAAGTCAGGATGTGAGGCTATGTGAATAGTTCGTTTTTCAGCAGCACTTGGAAAAATTTCAGAAATTTTCAAAAAAGCGATCGCCTAACTCCCGCCGTTGGCGATCGAGTCGAGTCAGAAAGGCTTTTGCTCGCCGCAATTCGGCAGAATACCAACCGGTCTTCAGAGCATTCTGAGCACTGGTTGCCTTGCCATCAGCACTGATTGGTCCCGTTGATGACTGCCACGGCTGCCAGGTCTGTATCAGTTCGCGCTGTCGCTGCCGTGCTTCTGGTGTCCATCGCGGCATAGGGTGAAGCCTCTAGTGATGTGGCTGCATGGGACTCTTGTTCAACTTTCAATTGGTTGACCTGCTTATCAACGTAGTTCTTGATGAACTGGCTCGGTTTCTTGGGATTGCGGATGTTATCCAATGTCGTGATGGTACGTCTGGACTGCTCCTGACAGCGCATCGCTAACTCAATTAAACGCGATGCCTTATCAATATTTGGCGCACTGTGAGAACGGGTCAGCAGATCGTAAAACATGAAATCTAACGTCGTGATTTGCACTGCTAGACGGTTTTCTATGTCTTTTTGGGCAAAGCCCGTGCCTGCCTGTAGCTCATGGAAGGTCGCAACAAGCTTGTCAGGGGTCACTGTGGGACCGTTAAGTGCGACGGCTGCCGGGAAATAGCACCCCGTACGCAGGCGGGCATCATTTTGGGCTTCTTCACTCCCTTCAACGGCTGCCCCATCCTTTGTCACTTGCAATTGGCGCTTGACTTGCTGCTGTGTTTGCCGCTGCTTTTGGGCTTGGATATCTGCCTGCTGTTGATCAAGTAATTGCACTAGGCGCTTCTGCGCTAATTCTTTCATACCGACTTTGCCCTTCCTTTTTGCTGTACCGTCAAATTGACTGACGAAAGACTACCGAATGCACCTTGCTAACTACGTTTGATGCTTGTGAGATGCGGTCATGGTGGACGAGACAGTGATCGACGATTGGCTTTGTAGCCTCCAAAAAGAGTTAGCTGCCTATGGACTCCGAGCAGAAGCTTCATCGCGCCAGGGCGACGGCTAACGACTTCGAGCAGGCGATGGCATTCAGTACGAAGCTGGGCAAGTGTGGGGTGTGAAGAATGAGGTTGAGGGGTGTGATTGCTCATATCTCACCTGTTGGAAGGTGCAACTCAGCCCAGATCTCAAGCCCTTCTGTATAGGTGTCGCAGTCAAACCCCCACACCTTGCAGATGATGAACAGCTTTGAGCTACCAGTTTTGAGCGCGGCGATCGCCTGGTCTTTAAGGTTTTGCCGAGTCTGATCGAACTGGTTCACGCTGTGACCTCCAGTAGTTCAGGGAATTGCAGTGTAAGCGCTGTAAGCAGCCGCATTTGGGTCTCTGCTGTGAGGGTTTGCCACAGGTAATGCCAGTATTTAGGCTCTGCCCACTGGTAGAAAGCTTCCAGAATGGTTTCACCTAACTCCTGATCCGTGTAATTTTGGGCAGCCCATGTCAGGGTGTTTGCGATCGCCACTAACGGTTCTGTGTCGATCGGTTTTTTACAACTACTCTTATTGTTGTCCATAATAGGATTAGTTGTAGTCTTGAAAGCCATATCCAGCAAAGCTTTAAGCAGTCTTGAGACATACTGCTGCGCGTATCCTGTGATGGTTGCGATCGCAGTTTGCGTTGCCTTTTGTCCAGCACTGATTAACTGCTGTTTCGCTTGGCAAACAGCCATCATCGCCCGGTCAAACGGTGTTGCTGCTGCTGGGCAGAGTTGCGCTACATCTACAACACTGTGAGCCATTGGTAAGGTGTACTGCATCTGAGAACGATCGCAGTCGAACACAAAGTAGAGCGTAAGGTCTTCGTCTGGTCTACGGTTGGCTCGGAGCCGTCCTGCTTCCTGGGTGATCGCTGCGTCGATTTCTTCTCGGTAGTAGTCCGCAAAGGTTGTTCCGGTAGCTTCACCGCCCAACGATAGCCAACGGTCTTTAATGACGGCTAAATCGGGCAATGGTAAGCCAATGGAGATCAGCGCGTTGTGATGTTGGAAACGGTTAGAACCGCGAGCGTCGGTGCCAAAGTGCCAGCCGTCCGCATTGGTTGCTTCAGCTTTCTTCAAGTGGTCTAGAACTGCTACTGAGCCGTGTTGCTGCTTCGTCCAGTTGATAAAAGCGGCTAGTCGTTGATCAGTTGCATCCGATCGCTTTTTACCTGCCAGGTTAAAGCCAGTGATCTGCTTTACGTCTAGATTTTTGGGTGCCTCGCCTGCCATTTCCACTTGCAGGATTTGTGCTGCTGGAATGCCGCTATGGAGCGCAAACCGTTCAGGCGTGAGTGTCGCATCCAGTGGAATGATAAAGCCCATATCAGCCAGGATAGACTGCTGGCGTTCGTCGGCTGTCGTGATGGTTAGCCCACCATACTTGCTGATCCTTAATGCGCCTGGTGTAAACCCTGCCCAGACTTCCAGGAAAGGAATGAGCCACTGCGTTGGTAGGTTAGCGATCGTGTCACGTAGCGTGTCCCGGTTTTGCCGTCCCGTTGCTTTGCGTTCGCTGCGGTTATAGGTTCTGAACAACTTCAGGATCTCTTCTGCCTCAAGTAACTCTTTGGACAGGTCTGCAACCTCAAGCTTTAGCTCTACAAGTTGAGAGTGGAGCTTGGTTTCGAGTGCTGTGGCTTCAAGTAAGTTCAAGCCTTGGTCTGGAATCAGCTCGATTTCCTGTTCCAGTTTGCTAATCTTTACCTGACGGCGCTCGATCTTCCCTTTCAGCGATTGCACAACTTTGGTTTGTGCTTCAAAGCCTTCCTCGTCGATCCGATCTGGCTCTGCCATCTTAGGATTCAGCACAGCCCCCAAATCTTGCTCGACGGTGGCACGCACATGATCAACGTCAAGTGCAGCTGGAAAGGCTCCCAGTCGCGCCCGGATCGCCGCATCATCCAGTCCGTGATAGTCTGTGCTGCCATTCGCCACAAAAATGCGTAGGGCTTTCCTGGCAGGTGATAGCTGCTCGTAGGCGATCGGGTCTTCTTCTTCCAGGCTTGCCCAAGCAGTATCGAAGTCACTGAGGCACACAGTGAGGGTTTTAATCGGCTTCAAGATTGCGCCTGCTTCCTCTAAAATCGCCACATCGTGAGCGTAGTTGTGATCTTCTGGAGAGGGTAACGATTCAAACGCGGTCCTGATTTGCCGCTCTTTCATGCCGTCCCGTCGGTCGGAGCGAAACCCAAAGCCGTCACCTGAATCTGTCCCGCATTGCCCAAAGAACTGACACGATCGACAGATTGGGTTACCTGTTGCAGTCTCTGACGCTGAGTTATACCCTTTGCTGGCTGCTGTGTGGAACAGCCCTGCGAGATGGCAATTGCCGCGTGTATCCACTTCCTCACCGCGTTTTGGGTGCCGTAAGTGTGGTTTGCCGCTGGGAGTAGTGCGATCGTTATCCACTTTCAGCCCAGCGTGACGGGTTGGCAGGTCTGTGAAGTATTTTTCTGCTGGTGCCGTGGTGACGTTGCGATGATTCTGGTCTACCCACCAAACCTTAGCGGATTCCTCTTCTGGGTCAATGCCCAGTTCAAAAGGTGATAGAGCTGCTGTGCGGTAGGACTTCCCCGATCCGGTCTGCGACGTGTTCAAAATCGCCTTATAGCCTTGCTCACGCGCTTCCTGAATCAATTGGGCATAGTCTTGAGACTGATAGATCAGTTTAGGACTTTGCACCGTGCCTGCTGGTGGCAAACAACCGAGGGTGTAGTCGATCGCCTGCTCGGTTGGTTTCTGTCTAGGCTTCTCAGGCAGGCGCTTAAACCGCTTGAAGAATTTCAGGCTGGCTTTATCGAAGTAGGTTTTGACCGCTTCCAGCGTCCATTGATGCGATTGCGCTGCCTCTACCCGCTCCTGCTCTGTTTCCTGCTCGATATAGGCTTGATAGGCTTCTGGATCGGGTGCGTCCCACTTTTCCTTTTTTTGCGCTTCCCCCCAAGGAAACTGAAAGCCATAGTGCTGAGCGTGATGGAACAGTGTCCCCAGTGTCGCGGATGAATCCCACCGCATGACCTGTGCAACGTTCCACCCATGCTGGCTGGGTGAGTACGCTTCGACCATTGCGATCGCCTGCGCTTCACCATAATGGTTCTTCAGTGCCCAGCAAACATCGCGCCACAGCTCATAGTTGCCCGCAATGCCTGCGCCTGGTGCTCTAGGTGGCAATACAGCCAACGCTTTTGCTACCAGCTCGTCTGTGTCATCGGTTGCGCCACTAGCAGCTCTTGCCGCATGACGTTGCTCTAATCGTCGTCTGCTGGCTTCAAGCTGTTGTTGCCTTTCGCGCTCTAGTCCCGCTTGCCATGCGATCGCTTGCTCAACAAAATTGGCTGACAGTGTTGCTGTTTCGTTCAGGACGAAGGGCGATCGCCCTGGTGCGCCGAAAAAGAAGCGGCTGGCATCCTTACAGGCAGGATCGGCAACCTTCAGCAGGTGAATCAGATAACGCTGGCAGGCTTCCAGTGTCTGATAGCCTTTCACTAGTTCCGTGTAGGCAAAGACCAATCTGAACTTGTTGTGTTCAGGGGTACTGCTGGCAGACTCGATCGCTAAGGCACAGTGACCCGTAACAAAGGGAAGCTCTAGCGCCTGCTCAATCGTCAGCCCAGAGTCGATATCGACAGCAACCAGTTCGGCGTAATTCGCGTTGCGTTTGAGCCGTCTGCTGCCCTCATCCAAAACAGCAGGCATCCAGGGATGCCCTTTGCCAATATGGTTTGCTAGATCGGTAAACGATCCTTGTGTCGGTTGAAACGCGCCTGGATAGCTGAGCTTATCAGGTTCACACTTCCCGACAATTTGATGGTTCGCGCCAAAGAGGAAAGACTTCATGCCTGACCTCCAATCGCCTTGAGCTGCTCTTGAAAGCGGAACCATGCCCATCCAGGGCGATACCCTCGCATTCGTGCATATTCCTGCCAGATTTCCAGCGGTGGCTTCAGTTCCAACAGCTTGTAGTAGACCCAACTAAGGTTGTAATGGCGCTGCTGCTGTTTGCGAATCAGGTCGTCTAGTACCGCTCGATACTCGTCCAGTGGGGTGACGCTAATCGCTTCAAGACTGTTATCAGATTCGATAATCTCTAGCGCGATCGGCTCTTCTGTGACCTCACCAGACTCGTTAGCCTTCGCCCGTATGTCTTGCCGCACTTCAACGCCTTCCAGTGTCCAGACTCTAGGGCGTGTGGGCAGACCGTGGATGGTCCAGTTTTTCGTGTGGTCAAGAATAGTCGCAAACTCTTTTCCTGCTGCTGGTCGTAGCGCTCGCCCCACCATTTGCAGCCACTTTGAGAGGCTTTTGGTTGGCTTGGCAATCTGAACCGCATCAATGCCGGGAATATCAAGCCCTTCGTCAAACAAAGCGCAGTTTGAGAGAACTTTTAATTCACCCGCTGCAAACCGTGCGATCGCGTCCTTACGCTCGACTGTGGGTGTCTCACCATCTAGATGGCAAGCAGGGATACCCGCTTGGTTATAGCGCCATGCAATGGCTTGTGAGTGTTCTACGTTGATTGTGAAAACAAGGCAGCGCTTACCAGGGCAATGCTGTTGGTACGAACGAATCAAGCTGCCAGACAGTTCGACGATATTGTTTTCGGCTGCAACGTCGCCAGCGCTCCAATCGCCGCCGCTGATTCTTGCCCCCTTTGTCGTCATCGGGCTGGGATCGGCAAATAGCTTGAACTGACTCAGATAACCTTGCTCAATCAGTTGTGAGACTGACGGACCACAAACCAACGTGTCAAACAAGTCTTCAAAACCAGAACCGTCTAATCTGATTGGTGTCGCTGTGATGCCTAACTGGTAAGCGTCTGGGTAAGCCTGGTAGATTTTTCGGTAGCCGCTAGCCGTTGCATGATGACTTTCATCCGTGATCACTAGTGCGGGATCAGGGAAGAGGCTCAAGCGGTTGACCATACTCTGCACAGAGGCAACCTGAATTGGTGCCGTCAGGTTTGGCTGATACCCTGCCTTGATAATCCCTACTGGTACTGCGGCTATTTGCCCGATCTTGCTTGCTGCTTGGGTAAGTAACTCCTCTCGATGCGCGAGAAAGAGAACTGTTTCATCCCGACAAGTAAAGCTGCTGGCGATCGCCCCAGCGATAATGGTTTTGCCGCCTCCGGTGGGGAGTTGTGCCAATACCCGCTGCTGCCCTTGCTGCCACTGCTGGCAGATGTTTTGGATTAGCGTTTCTTGATAGTCGCGTACACGATACTGATGCGCGGTTGCTGTGGGTGTCATGCTGCACCCCCATCGCCAGGGAAGCTGACGAGATTCGATAATCTTTCGCGCTCCCAAATGCCGTAGAGCCGACGGAATTCGGCACGTGGCAGATTGTGATAAGCAGCCGTCCGGCTAAGGACAAACGCCCGCTGTAAAGGATTTTTGATTTTAGCGATCGCGCTGAAGGCTGCAACGATGCGATCGAAGTCTGTTTGCAAATCTGAAGGGTTCACGCTGCCCTCCCCTGCTCTACCGCTGCCCGTTTTTGGGTTTCAAGGCGCTGCCAGCGTCGCAAGAGACGCTTCTGCTGATTGTCGAGAAATCTGCCCGTCTTCTGCCCTGCTAGCAACCGATGCGCCTGTTTTTGGATGCGTGATCGGTAACTTGTGTTAACTAGGGGGTCTGTTGCGCCCTGTCTGTTTTGGGCTATATTTTGAATAGTAAGTTGACCTGTGTTTTGCATAGGGAAACTAACCTAGTTCGAGCTAGGTTTTGAATGGACGATTAATTTTTGAGAGGCGATCGCTCAGTCCGTGGTTGGGGAACTATCGGGAGCTGAAGTGGTCGCCTTTTGATTTGTCCGTGGTTGGGGTATTGGGAGCAAATCGGGCAACCGCTTCAGCCTGCGCGATCGTATGTCTAACTTTACTGAGAAAACAATCGAGCCAATCGTTTTCCGATCAGATCTTAAGTTTTGTTAAGTTGTTGTTGCTTGCCGTAGGTACCTCCTTCCCTAATGCCAAAATATCGCTCGCCGTCACGCCAAACCTCTGAGCGAATATGGTCCCACTGCCCCGTCGGTTTTCTTTGTGTGAGGTGTTTCTGATACTCAATTCTTGTTTGTATAACATCCCAAAACTTGCGCCAAGCCAGCCCAATAGCTCTATCTTTCTGGTGACACGCGTTGCCAACGTCGAGAATTAAATCAATCCATTTACAAGGTCTGAATTTAGTAGCAGCAGCCTTCCATTTCTTCTCTTCAATAGGGTTAAGTCCATCTCGTCGCAGCTTCACAGATAGCTCAGCCCATTTCCTTTCTTTTCTCATAGAGAACTCCTTGTAATCAAGACAATCTAGGAATTCTGACTGAGACTCTGATTGAAGAATGTGAACAAATAACTCTCTAGGCACGTTGAACGGGTAGTCAAGGGATTTAGTTTTTGCCTCTCGCTTCAGAAACCTTTCAGACGCATATATCAATTCCCAAAGCGCCAAATACTGATCAGCCATCAGTGTTACCGCCATCCGATGAACTTCCTCTATTTGCCCACGTGCTAATAGTTCGTCGAGCGGATTGCTCTCCCCACATGTTTTTGCCCTCCAATACAAGCCTATTAGAGTGTAGTATCGGCGGATGTTATGCCATTCCTCCTCCAAGTCTTTGGTGTGGGCACGAGAAAGCAAGGACTGATCCGGGAGCATGAGCATCTGTTTCGCTATTAGTCTTTGATCTGCCAATAGCTTGTTTTTTTGACTCATCTTCCACCGCTCCAATAGCCGATCGATTATTCAATACGTGTAATTCAGACTTAGAACCTGATTAAAACCGCTGAAAATCCGTCGAGTAAGCCTGTACAGCCGCTGCAAAGAAGTACGAATGTCCAGACTGCGCTCTATGGAGTCTCTAAAAACTCTGTAAATATGTCTTCCCCTTTCTCTCGCTAAAAGCCGATTACCTGACTCGTTCACTTGCCAACAGCGTGGCATCAGAATACTCAGGCAGAGCGAAAAATGCTAATATCACACGGATTTTCACAGATCTCAGCACTTGAGACACCAGTCGCTCACTTACTGGTCAGCAACCGATTGACGGTTTCCTGCTGGCTGACTGCCAGTGCGATCAGATTGTTGACAATGATTTGATTCGAGTCGGTTAGGCGTGCCAGGTTATCGATCCGCTCTGTGAGCTTATCCACGCTGGTGGTGAGTTTGGTTTGAGCTTCGGTCAGCCTATTAAAGCCCTGTTCCATCCGGTCAGACATGCGATCGACCTTTTCACCGAGTTTGTCGATACTCTCGCGTTGCATGTACGAGATTTCGATCAGATTCTCAATGGCACCCTGCGTGCCTCGATTGGCTTGTGTCATATCGATCGCTCCTAAAGTCTGCCTTTCACTTGATCCCAAACGCTTAGAACGCCTTCCTTCCAGCCCTCTAGATAGACATCCTCGTCTGGATTTTCGAGGTATTGAATCCGCTTGCTTTCAATCCATTCGTGCGTTTCTTCACTCAGCTCGTCATCTAATTCCAAAAGCCGAAATTCGTTGTAGGAGAGTTCTGCGGCATCTTCTTGCCCGTCTTTGACACCAATCTGTTTCCACTCCGCTTCAGACCTCTCCTTCTCCAAGCGCAAGCGCTCAAGAACTTTCTCCACAACAGGGATCTCCTTTAGCTTTGTTTCCTCAATCTGAACTGCATACTCAATTGCCTCTTGGCATACCCGCGAGACGTTTAGGCTGTCTTTAACCCGCTGCAACCGTCCATGAAGGCTGTCGGAGATGGTAACAGTTATCCTTTGAGCCACCGTCATACTTACTCTTTTATAGGGTATGAACTAGTTATAACAGTAAATACTAAAAGAGGATGTATTTATTCTTACGACTTGCGATCTCTCTCAATCTTCCTGTTCTGATTCAGCTTTCGGTTTTCTGCCTGCCCCTTCACGTCTGCCCCCTCGCTTTCGCTCAACGGGGGGCACTTGTTCTAAGCAGCCGTTGTTATAGAGTCCTAACGCAATGAAGCGTTCAGCAGCAGCAGCCTCCGATAAGCCACTTTGAGAAGCGTACTTTTCAAGTGCAGCCTTTACCTCGTCGCTCATTCTCACCGTTAGTTTCCTCAAGAACTCTGAAACGTCCATAACTCCACATGACTTGATTAAACACTACGTCCTCATACTAGGCGAAAATAGTTTAATCGAATGACCTCGTTTGATTCCTTTTGATTATGCAAACCCTGTTTTTACATAAGGCATTCTGCTAAATCAAATGACATCATTTTGATTATTTTGATTTACAGTGATGGCATGGATGGTTACGGCACGGTTCGCCCTGACTCCGTAACGCCGCAGTGAGGACACCGCGAAAGGCACTCAACTAGCAGCAGCCATCCACACCACAAATATTTGAGGCACCTATGGTTTCAACTACACCACCCAAACAATTACAGACCAGGGCAAAACACACCCGTTTAGTTTCGTTCGAGAACTCTAACTCCTTCCTCAAACGCCATGACTCCGAGGGTACACTCGTGATTCAAGCGGGCTACCGCGAGAACCCCTCTGATTCAGCCCATGCAGACAATGAGAACCCGATCGTCATTCTGAACGGCACCGCGCCACGCTGGTATGGCTCGATCGCTTGCCAAGGGCAACATATCCGCAGTTTTGAGCGTTCCAAGCTGGAGACAGCACGGGAAGCCTTTGCTGCCTGCCTACGTCCCTCCGACGATGGGCGCAATCTGATTGTTGTTGCAAGCTATTGGGATCGAAAAGACCTGCCAGCAATGGAGCGGGCATTACTCGGTACATACAGCGTAATTCGCAATGGTGAGTCTATTTGCTGCACTGTGACGCAAGTGCTAACGGTGGTGGAGGGTATTGGCTCTTACTGGGCAGTTGAGAATCGCTTACAGCATGGTCAAACCTTTCTGCTTGAAATTGGCTTCAGGACGGCTGAGGAGTGGCTGATTGATGAAACTGGACGGGTGATTGATGGTCGTCCAGTGACGCAGCTCGGCATCTTCAATCTGGTGAACGCGATCGCCAATGATGCCACAGTGAGAGCCACACTCAGCAACGGCGATCGCTCCGATTCCATCAACCTGTCGCTCATCAGCGCTGGGCTGCAACGCCAAACCGTTGGACGACTATCGGTTGACCAGTGGGCTGCTATCAAAACCAAATACGCCAGCGAGTATTTGAAGTCGCTCAAAGGCTACCTACGGACGCAATACGCCGATGTCTACCAGTCCACAGCTAACAGCGTTTTAACTGGCGGTGGCGCTGCGCTGCTGCTCAACCTGCAACCCCGACTTGCTGATTTGTTTGTCATTCCCCAGGAGCCACAGATCGCCAGTGTGCGCGGCTCCTACGATCAGCAGTTGTCTAAGGTTGGTGTTTGATGGCTCAGAAGCGGAATGCCGTGGTTCTCAATGCAACGGCGATCGCCAAGCTTCAGAAATTAGTGGATACAGGCGAGTACTGCTCTCTTGATGATGCTGCGAGTCACATTATTGTCTCGGTTTTGGGTAGTACTCGCCAATACTCGCCAGTACTCAATGAATCAACACCTAAAACCATTGCTTCCACCCCGAATCAGGACAAATTAGCCCCAGTACCAATGAGTACCGCTCAAAACGATTCAAGCGCAACCCCACAGCAGCAGCAGCTTGCCAAATGGCTGGAGTCCGATGAATAAATCACATCCCGGTTTGATGATTGGCTACCTCATCACGATCTCGCTCATTCTCCTCACAGGTATTGTCAGCATCAACGCCGCAAAACAACCTACAGAGAGCATCTACACAGGTTTCGACGTTACATAACCCTAAGCAAAAGCCAGCGTCAACCGCTCAAAGTAGACCGCTGGCTCTGCACTCCCACTTAATCAATAGGAGCTATTCCATTATGCAAGCTTGGTTGAAGCACAACCCGATCGCCCTGATTGGCATCGGAATTTTAGCGATCGGCTTTGTTCCGAAAATGCTCTCTGGTGAGTTCCAGCGCGATGCCGCAGTGTCACAGCAACTCACTGAGCAGCGCAAGGCTGACGAGATGAACGCGCAACGGATGGCGATCGCGCAAGAGAACCGCAAAACCCTGGAACGGATTGCCAATGAGCGCTACAACGGTTGCACCTTGATTGTGCGTGCTGATGATCACACCAAAGCAACTGGGTTAGCGATCGGCAGTCCTGTCCTAGATGGCTCACGCCCTGGCGTGAATCTAGCCGATGGCGTAACGGTTTGTGACCAGAACGGCGTGACAGCCATTATTACCAACGGCGTTGCAGCAGAGCCTGCTGTGACCACCGATCGCGCTGTCGTAGAATCTGCGCTCCGTCGCTTTGGCTATGACGGCACTCTTGCAGGGAAGCTGCACTACTCCGCACCCAAACAGTAAAACCCTTCACCCACCTACTTAGGAGCTTTTAACGTGACGAAACCACTGAATTACTACGTTGATAACACCCCACCGATCGACCGTTTACAAGAAACATTCGGCTCTCAGCTGGAAGTCTTTTCACTCACTGAAAAGCTGCATCTAATGGGCATTCTGGCGATTCATCAGCAAGTTATTTCTGATGAAAATTATGACTTAGAAAACGAAGAATATTTGATGGTTGATGCCTATGCCGATCACACCTTTGCAGACGAAAACGGCAAGATTACTGGGGCTTGCGAACTACTGGACGGTGCCACAAATCGCGATTTGCGCGGTTTGATCCTTGCCCTAGCTAATCAAATCCACAGCTATCGTTAAACCCCAACAGTAAACCCTACGGAGATTCAAACAATGGTCACACGCAAAGACGGTACTCAACCCCGCCCTTCATGGGGCGATCGCCCCAAGCCTCAAGACAGTACTGAACCAACCTATACGCGCCCTAAACGTAAGGCTGATTGGTTCGGAGGGTTGTTATTGCTAGCTCAGTTTCTATCAGCCGCATTTACAATTTGGCTCATTTGGCAGTCAGTGGAGGTTTATGTTCAAGTTGGCTCTGCCATTGCTTCACACACTCTGACAACCACTCTACCGAAATGGCTAGATTGGTTCATTGCTCACACATGGTTTATTGGGGCGATCGTGAAATGGTTTTTGGATGGTGGCGTGGCGCTAGTGTCGATCGCTGCCATGCTCGCGCTTTACATCATTTTGCAGATCGGTGAAGTAGCACCATTGCTGCTCGAAAATAGCCCTCGCACTTTACGCCGGTTGATTGGCTCCATCGCCAGTCATAACAGGATGCCGATCGGTGCAAAGGATCACCGGACAGTGCAATTCCTGAAAGAGAAGCACAATGCCATTCCTACGGCTTGGGTAGATAGCATCTACACCGCGAAATGGATTTGTTACGGAGTTGACTTCCTGATCTGCCTGCTGGCTTGCCCTCCCATTCGTGGCGGTTGGGATCGCTTGCAGATTGTCATGGCAGCACCAACGATGAGTGATTTCGATTTTGTGAACGCTGCCAAGATTGCGATCACGCTGTTTGCAGTTGAGGTTGGATTTTTTGTCTATCTCTGGATTAAACGTGGTCGCACCATCCTGAACACACCTGAGCCAAACGCAGAACAGGCAAACGAAGCCTAAAGCACTTTGGGAGTGAGTCATTCACTCCCTTCTTTTTACTCGCCTATGGAGGAATCCGATGTTTGCTTACTTGAAAACTTTAAGCCCTGACGATCGCGCTAAAGAGATTGCTGCCATTGAAAAGCTATTGCAGCAAGACCCGACTGCACTCGTTCCCCTCTATCGGGATGCTGCGTTGCAGAACACCAGCCGCAATGTTTCTGAATCAATGGTGCTGAGTATTACCGGGATTTCTGTCGGTGCCATCTTTGCAGGGGCTTTTGTTGGCTTCCCTTTAGCACTTACCGCTGGCACGTTGTTCCTGGCTCAACAGTTCTGGAACGGGCAGAGACAGAAGCGTGAAGCACGTTGGGCGATCGAAGATGGCGATGACTTTGTTCGATACCTGGACAAAGAGACACAGCGCGAATATAAGCATTTTGCTGCTGCTGTAAAAGACACATCAGGGCACGTCCTACCGCACAGCGAACCCGCAATCGACGTACTAGGGGAGCCAGTCCCCGATCGCCCTCGCAGTCTTTCCATGCTGGATATGTGGGTGAGCAACGCCCCCAACCCTGAGATCAGAAAGCTGCCGCTCAATGAGCGTGGGCAGTACATCGTCGATCGACTCATTGCCGATGGTTTCCGCATTGACCGCGCGATGTCAGGCAGTGTGATTGTCGTGGCTGGCTCCCAGCGTGGTGGTAAGGGCACGCTCTTAGCCCTGCTCTGCATCTTGCAACAGGCGCTGACCAAGGGCGAAACAGCAATTCGGTACTACACTGCAGGCAATGACATCTACCCGTTCAAGACGCTGAAAACCGTCTGCTCTGATAGCTTCCCCAGCGTGAAGGATAAAGACGAAGCAAATCGGCTGGTCGCTGCTGCACTGAATGAGGAGATTCAGAGCTATCGCCAGTGTGAGAACTACGAGCGCCAAGGCGAGATGTTAGTGATTGATGAGGCGATCGCCCTGGCGCTCATCACCGATCCAGAAACCAACCGCCAGCAAGCCAGCTACTTACTACGCCAGTTTGCGAAGTCAGGCGGGACGTGCATCGTCGTTCTCCATGCCTCCAACCTCACTGCATGGGTAGGCAATGGCAACACAGCCGGACTCGCGCAAGCGTTTAAGTCAGGCGTGACCCTCATTGGCTGCCGCTCGAAAGCAATGGCAACCAAAGGGCTGCAATCAACTAATGTCGCTACGGGTGAATACTTCTTTGCTGACCCTGAAAACTTTGGCATACCCCTGAAGGACTCGCCAGCGTTGGGCAAGCTTCCTGATTGGCTGCTGAAGGTCAAGCATCCTGGTAATGGTGCCCCTGATCCAGCCCGCTCGCTGCTGGCATTCTTCCCCGAAATGATTAGCCGTGATGTGCTAAAAATGGAGCCGACACGGTTCCAACCGATGCCGCCGCCAACAGTATCGGAGCCGAAAACGATACCCGCACAGACAGACGCAGAACGGTTAGAAACGCTGTTTAACAAAGGTAGTGAAGACGCAGTAAGAGCAGACCTGGCAAGCGTATTTGAGTTCATCAAGATGCAGATACCAAACGCAGGCAATAGTCTCTCTGCTCGCGACCTTTACCGCAGTACAGGTGCTTCGAGCGTGGGCATCACCAAAGAAAACGCTGTTGAGTTCATGCAGAAATTAGCGGACGCTGACAGCGCTCGCTTCAGCTATGAAGAGAAAGCTAATAACGCAGGTAGCGTCTCGCGGTTCATCAAGCGGCTGAAAGCATTTTAGCTAACAGTTTCTCAACTCTCCCCAGTGACAAGTGACAAGTGACAAAGAGAGAGCTAATCCAGTGTCATCCAGTGTCATGTCAATTAATGTCACTCAATGTCACTGGACGCTTGCCACTCAATGTCACTCAGCTTTGTCACTCAATGTCACTGGGCTTAAAAATTAGGAGTTCCGATCAATGGCACGTTTTCTACCAGGAATCTCAGAGAAGAAAGAGTTTACGATCGCTCGTTCTAACGTCTTTTGGCTGGTTGATTTTGACCTACCAGAAGGGGTCAAAGAGCAGGTTTCGCTTAAAGAGTTAGCGTTGGTGCATGGCACCCTACTGATGGGTTTCTACTGCGACCCGTTGCCAGGGGATGTGATTACCTATCGCGGTTACAAATGGCGTGTAACAGAAAGGCAATTCTCACCCAATCGTTACCGCTCCAAAGAAGATCGCTGCATCCCTACTTTGCTGGTTGAATATATGGGTCAAGTGGACAGTGATTGAGCAACTTTCACTCTTCAATGAGGAGACGATCGCTCCTCCCACTTCAGATCGTTGGCTCTATCCGCTGTGTACGCTGTTCAACTCGGGCGATAGCGGTCTTTATCACATTGCCGCCAGCAGCAAAGAGGAAGCACGGGCGATCGCAGAAAACTATCTCCGCTCCAAAGGAATCCCGTTTCGTGCGGTTGTTTGCTGCCTGGGCACGTACTGGCATAAGTCGCTCGATGGCTACCCCTGCTCGCCAATCAGACAAGAAGACAGGTGGCTTTGATTGCACGCTACTCCACATCATCGCCGCTGTGTAAAAAACCTTGTGCTCTCAACTCTTTCTCAACAGCAGCTCGAATAAAGCCTTGGTGATCACCCACTTTGCCTAATGCTTCTGCCACCTCAAGTGGATAGCGTGTGCCAACAACGCGACCAAGTTCGCGATCGCTTGCGCGTTGAAATGGCTTCAGGTTTTCAAGTTTGGGTTTGGGGTTAGACATACTACTTCCTCAGTAACGAAGCTAATCTATCACAGTTAACACGTGATAAGTCTTCACAAAAGCTTCACAGATTAGCTCTCTATTCACTGTTAACGAGTGATACGATAAGTTTATGCAAAACACAGGGCGCTCCACTCCGGCAAAGAAGAAAGCGCCCTGTACCCGTAAACCGAGTAAGAGGATTCTAACGTGAACTATCCAGTTAACACTCCAGACATTGCGATCGACGCTATCCGTTTTCAAATGGGCTTCAGGGATGGCAAATGCTCAATGATGCGTGGCACCTTCTGCGACGATCCCAGTTACCTACTTGGCTTTAATGCTGGCTTAAAGTTCTACCGTTGCTCGATTCCAGCAGTCACAGAAGGCTACTTGGAACGAGGGTATGCAGGCGAACTGCTCAACGAAATCTAGACCATTAGGGGGCAGCTACACCTGCAACGGTTGCCCCATCCAAATTCCCTGGTAATGACTGTTATCGACTGAGTTGAGTCATCTTGCACTTTAGAAGGACTTAGAACCATGCATAAAGTTTACCCAGTGGCAAAGCGCGAAACCAAGATGCGTCGATCGCCCGTACTGAAGCCTAAATTCAAGATCGGTCAGCGCGTTGAGGTGCGATGGGAGATTGACGAAGAGCCGAACGGCATCTCAATCGATCGCGGTGTTGTGCAAGGCTTCGCTTATATTTCAGGCGACTACGAATGCACTTCGCGCAGTGGTTATGCGCCATCTCCTGGCTTCAGCTACAGCATCCTCTTTGGTGGTTACGCTATCGAGCTAGTCAATGAAAATGAGCTTTTTCTGGCGGAGGAGGCGCTTTGTGTCTAAAGAGTACCAATTCCCGCAACCGAAATATAAAGCGGGTCAGCACATCCAGACTGCATGGATTACCGACGACACAAAAGAACTGGTAGTTGAGTCATCTTTGCACTTTAGAAGGAATAGAACGATGCCCACACTGCAACAAGTTCTGCTGCAACGCATGATGGCGAAGCTGCACAAGTCGATTCGAGCCGTTGTTTGCCTTTGCACCAATGTCGAAGTCAAAGGAGCGCGAGTGGTGTTCTCTTGCCCTAATGACGCAACACTTCAAGCGCTCCTTTGCTTACGACTACTCCTTGCTGAAGTGATTGATCCATTTGGCATTGTTGAGCTTGAGTTTTCTGCACCAGACCAGGCACGGGCGATCGTTTTACCTGTTGAGTTGATACTCCTCTGCTACCCCGGTGTTTTGGTCGTCTGCCCTCAATCCAGCATCAACCAACGAAAGGACAAAAGATGAATAAACGCCAAGCAGCTAAGAATCTGATTGATGCCGCTATCCGGTATCAGGTTTACAAATTAGCTTTGCAAATTGCCGCGCTGCCGGATGATCAAATCTCAGCTAGTGCTCCAGCAATTAAGCAACTTAAAGAGATTGCTGCCGATTTAGAAGACCCATCAGAGAGCACTGCTCAAAGCGAAATTTAGATGACTTAGGGCATTCAGTAATGGTTGAGAATGCCCTCCCTGTTGGACTCGGATGATGCACTAATCAATCTGTAGGAAAGATCACGATGGATTCTTTAAGTCTAAGTACAGTCCTGAATCGTTTTGTTTACACTGTGTTTGCCGGTGCCGGTGATCTGCTAGAGCCTGATTGCTGGGTGTTGCCACAATTAGATGCTGCCGACAACCGACACATTGTTTTCCTTTGTAAGCCACCAATGGCGCACAATGCCAGAGAAGCGTACAAGCAGATTTTGAGTTTGAATCTCGACGTGCCCATTCATTTCCACCTCTACTATCACGGCAAGTTTTTGCATGAAGAAAGAGAGCAGTTAATATCCGCTACAAGGCTGTACGGGGGCGAGTCGCTAACAGTACGAGAGTGCAGCAGGCAAAAGCCACAGCAAACCGACCAGGACCGAATCATTTCAGACTGGTTAAGCCTTGCTGGAGAAAAAGAAAAAATCACTGTGCTGCAGCAGTCTGACACCAGTATTACGGTCAGGTGCGGCGACAGTATGCAGGCAGGGGAGTTATGGTACAACCTCCCTAGGCTTAAAGCCACAGGACTTAAATTTGCCACGATCTACATAGGGAAGAGCTTTTTTAACAGTCTTTCCCTTGATCGGATTGCAAAGGACGATCTCCAGACTTTCATTCAGTCACTGCTGTCAACCCACCAAGAGATTATTGAAGCTGGCAGCATGGTGATCGACAAGACGATCAAAATCTATTGCTCAAGCAAAGAAGAGGCGATCGCCCTGTACGATGGGTGCTGGGATTTGGCAGAACGTGCTCAAGAACAGCAACTCCCACAGTTATTCGAGCTTTACTATCCCGGCGATGACCAAAAGCCTCACCTGTACAGAGACTTTTCCGTGCGGGCAGGGCTGCTGGTGAAAATTTTACAACGCCGGGAGATTGCAGCGTTGTGTCAAGACTTAGACGTTGAAAATCTATAGCTTGTGAGCGCTGCTGCGTAACGACTTGCCCTGTCTTTCTGGCAGGGCTTTTTGACATAAAAAGCCCGATTACATTACTCGCCTAATGTCAGATTGGCAGACCTGGCTTGCCTCAAAGACCGAGTAACTTATGGAAATGTGTCTTTCTATAAGTTACTCAGAAGAAGTTGAAGAGAGATGACAAAGCAGTTTGATCAAAGAGAGCGGTTCTTCGCACAAGTGAACGTAGCAGCACATCTTTGCGGTGTCTCTGACAGCACGATCGACGAGTGGATCAAAATCGGCAAATTAGTAGAACGTGTCCACTTTATTCGCACCAGCGATCGCATGAGGCTATTCAATGTTGAACTACTGCGCGATCGGATTGCCAATTGGGATGATGATGTGGCGCATCAAAAAGGCATTCAGGTCTATCAAGCCAGTTTGCTAAGCAATCAGTCGTTACAGCGGCACAAGGTTAAAAATAACTAGCACAAAGAGAGATAACCTCCTCTGGTAGCAGCTTCGCTTCAAAGGTACCGACATGGAATCACCAAACAGACCCAACAACGCTGATCCGCTTCTCTTTCGCTACGCCGCTACGGCTGAAGAGAGCAACCAACCGTCGATCAACGTAGTGCTTAGTGTTCAGGGCGCACTCATCGGCGGGCAGATCATCAGCGCGGCGCTTTATGCTGAAGCGCTGAAACCTGGCGCTAACGTAAAAGATGCTGCCACGGTGTTTGCTCTGCTGCAGCAAGACATCCTCGCTGAAAGAGGACAGTACATTCACTTGCAAAACCCTTGGGTTGTTTCGGTTGCGGGGCAGATTCCCTTTAATCCTGGGACTGTCTGGCGGTGTCGGTTAGACGCGGTTAACGGCTTCTTCTTAGGACCGATCCGGTAGAGACTGGTTGAGCCTTCTAGGGCTAACCCGGCTGTTAAGAAACAGTTGACAAAGCCTAGC
>NZ_JACJOZ010000079.1:0-20082 GCF_014695795.1 Phormidium sp. FACHB-592 | reverse complement strand
CTCATCGGTCAGGTCACTGTCGTAGTAAGGCTGACTCATATCCTCAAGCCATGTAGATGTCACTCTTCTGGTATCGCGCCTTTGTGACCGTAGTTGTCTTCTACTTCACATACATTTACAAACAGTTTCTAATGGTTCAGTGCCATACCAACTCGATCATAGTGCTTTTTACTCTGCCTGCAACTGCTTCTCCACCGTCCTCTGAAGCTGTAGCTGCAAGGGTGCGTCTGGTTGGATTAAAAGACCAGGACTACTGGCGACCGTTGGTTCTAGTTGAGCCATTGTCCACAAGAGCCAGCGACTGCCAGAAGGCAAGGTTGTTAACCCAACTGGATTCTGCGTTAACCAAAGCAAGGGAGCATCGGGCAACTGCTCTGCACGAACGTCTTCACCCGCTTGAACAGCTGCTAGCGTTTCAAGGACGGCTTGGCTCCCCTGAACGAGCCCGGTGCCCGCCGTCCACAGCCTGACGCTGAAATTGTGGCGTGTTGCATAAAAGTAGAGGGACGCAGCCGCAACAACCGCTTGCTCAAACGGCTCGATCGAATGGGAGGGATCAAGCTCCGGTTGCCAGGACATAGCGCTATCGAGACAAATAATAAGTTCCTGACCACTGATAAATGTTTCTAGTTCGCGTACCCGCAGTTCACCGTAGCGAGCGCTCGTACGCCAGTGAACAAAACGAATGGGATCGCCCCAACGATAAGGACGAAG
Source organism: Phormidium sp. FACHB-592 (assembly GCF_014695795.1). NCBI lineage: Bacteria > Bacillati > Cyanobacteriota > Cyanophyceae > Oscillatoriales > Oscillatoriaceae > Phormidium > Phormidium sp. FACHB-592. The sequence continues at coordinate 19,368 of NZ_JACJOZ010000079.1, read as the reverse complement.
CGATCGCGTTAGTCCTTCGCTAGCATTTTGGGCATGGCGATCGCGAGTAAACTGCAAGCTGGCATCACGACCGATCGCATCAACTAAAGGACATTGAGTCAGAGGTAGAACCGTGGGATAAACCACGGCGATCGCGGCGGCTGTTTGCGATCGCCGGCACCAAAAAAGTCCTAGTGGGGCGGCTGTTCTCAAATTGACAGTATGCCAACGATAAATGCCGCGTCGCTCCACTGTTTGCTGGTAAACCCAGTGATAACTGCTGTGTGGCGCAATCATTTCGATCGCGGCTGACACAGGTGGTGCTAGTACAAAGGGCAACTGATCTTGAATCTGAATCAGGAGCTTTGGTTGCTTTGTCTTATTTGCTACTACCAGTTCGACCGTTAGCTGATCCCCTACTGTAACCGGAGCGATGGGACATCGCTGAAGTTGGATACGGCGCAGCATTCGTTCAGGCAAAATGGCTGCGATCGACAACAGGGCAAAACTAATGCCGCTGATAACATACAGCCAGCCCGCTAACGTATTTGTCGCTGAGATGAAGAAGAAGAGCGATAGCCCTCCCAGCAGCCAGCCACTGTAAGCCGGTGTTACCCAGTGAGTTTCCAGCCAGTCAGCGATTCGTTTTGCAATGCTCATTAAAATTGCTACGCTAGACACACAAAAGTTGAACGAAGAATAAAAGCTTAAGCGTCTGGCAAAGCAAGCGCAGGGTTAGAGAGGTTTGCCTGAGCAGCCCTAACTTGTGATTTGAAACACTTAGCGCATCTCCTATCCCCCCTTAGAATATGCAAATTATTTCAAAGTGCGCCTTGCTAAGAAACCTCTAAAGCTATTTAGAACGTTTTGCCATCAAAATAGACCTTTAGAACGGCTTTTGTGACGGTTAAACCTAGGTGTTGTTACGTTTGATTTGCGATCGGTGAAACTGTCAAGCGATCGAAGTCCTAAAAAAGCAGCTCAGTGTGAGGTTACTCGATACAATAAGTGGATATTTGTCAGGCGTGTCGATACACTTCTAGTTGTGTTCAGCGAACTAGTAACGACTTAAAGCTAGCTTACCCATTCTGCTATTAATCGAACTAGTCTGTGTCAATTGAATAGCTTTGATCAAAAAAGACCTACCAGAGAAATACTAATGTCCGGCTTACCTGCACCTCGCCCCCAGGATCAACCATCCACTGCACCACCGCCGCCGCCTCTTGCGATGGCTGTACCAAGTCGCACTAAAGTGACTAATTCCATCGAACAGATGGTTCGAGATGCTCATGCTAGACAGGCATCTGACATTCACATTCGCATCGGTGAATTGCCACGCTTTCGTATCCGGGGGCAGATGGTGCAGCCGCGAGATCAACAGAAAGTCACACCTGAACTGTTCAAGCAATACTTAGGAGAAATTTTATCGGACAAGCAGCAGGCAGAATTTGAACACAGTAAGGAACTGGATACTGCCATTTTTTATCCAGGTTTTTTGCGCTGTCGGGTTAATTGCTTTGAAACGTTGACCGGTGGCGCGATTGTGTTGCGCTTAATCTCACTAGAGGTGCCGTCAATTTTGAGCTTGGGGTTGCCAGAAGTACTTAAAGATCTAGTCAGTCAACCACAAGGCTTAATTCTCGTTACTGGTCCAACGGGTTCTGGTAAGTCAACGACCCTGGCGGCAATGCTACGGCACTTGAATGAAACGATGACGCGGCACGTCGTCACCATTGAAGACCCAATCGAGTATGTTCACCCGTCTCAGAAGTGCTTGATTAGTCAGCGGGAAGTGGGGTTACATACCCATGAGTTTCACCAGGCGCTACGGGCAGTGCTGCGGGAAGATCCTGATGTAATTCTGATTGGGGAAATGCGCGATCGCACGACAGTAGAAACTGCTCTTAAGGCGGCTCAGACAGGGCATTTAGTTCTGGGCACGCTGCATACTCGAAGTGCAATTAATACTCTTAATCGTCTGCTCAACATCTATAACCCAGATGAGCAGCCAGCCATGCGAGTACAAATTACTGAATCGTTGATATCGATCGTGGCACAGCAGTTGATCCCCACAACTGATGGGCGACGTACGGCTGTTCACGAAATCTTGATCAACACGCCAGCGATGCAAGATTACTTACTGAAGGGTCAAGAAACGGATGCCTTCCAACTTATGGAAACGGATACGACTCAGGGGATGCAGGTGATGAACCAGGCACTCTGCGACCTCGTGTTGCTGGGTAAAATTAGCCCTGATGATGCTGTGAGGGTGTCACCAGATGCAGGCGATCTGCGGCGACGAGTGCGAAATGAGGGCTTTGACCCAGCGCGATCGTCTAATCGGGAATTCAACCACGCTTAGGCTAAAGGTTAAAAACACGAAAGGGCTAAAGAGTTAATTCTCTTTAGCCCTTTCGTGTTTTTAAGCAGCTTTAAACAGGCGCTTTTACCTTATTTTCTGCCTGCCATCTTTTTCGCTTTATCGACCTTCCGTAAGCGGATTGACTGCGGCGTGATTTCAAGCAGCTCATCAGAACCGATATATTCCAGAGCGCGTTCAAGGCTCATCTCGACGGGCGCTTGGAGTTGTACCAGTTCTTCACCACCAGAGGCACGGTGGTTCGTCAACTGCTTACTCTTGCAGATGTTCAGTTCTAGATCCTGGTTGCGGTTGTGTTCACCCACAATCATGCCCTTATAAACGCGGGTGCCAGGAGTGATGAAGAAAACACCTCGGTCTTCTGCATTCTGCATTGCATAAACGGTAGAAACCCCTTCCTCAAAGGAAATCAGCACACCGTTACGCCGCGTTTCAATCTCGCCACTAATGGCACGATACTCCAAGAAGCTGTGGTTCATGATGCCAGCACCACGAGTCAGGCGCATAAATTCGCCCCGGAAACCAATCAACCCACGTGCAGGAACAACAAATTCCAGTTGCGTCCGGTTTGCCACGCCTACCTGCATATCCTGCATTTCGCCTTTGCGTTGACCAAGCCGCTCAATACAGCTACCAACGGCTTCTTCAGGTACATCCAGTACAAGGGTTTCAAACGGCTCGCGCGGCTGACCATTAACTTCGCGATAGATGACCTGCGGCTGCGACACTTGAAACTCGTAGCCTTCGCGACGCATAGTTTCGATCAAGATGCCCAGGTGAAGCTCACCCCGACCAGACACCAGGAACTTATCGGGTGAGTCCGTTTCTTCGACGCGAAGAGCAACGTTGGTTTCCAGTTCACGGAAGAGACGATCGCGCACTTGGCGTGACGTGACTAACTTGCCTTCCTGCCCTGCAAATGGTGAATCGTTAACAGAGAAGGTCATTTGCAACGTGGGTTCATCGACTTTGATCAGCGGTAGCGCTTGGGGATCACCTGGATCGGTAATCGTTTCGCCGATGTTCGCGTTCGCAAAACCTGCTACAGCAACAAGATTGCCTGCGGAGGCTGACTCGATCTCAATGCGCTTCAAGCCCTCAAAGCCCATAAGTTTAGAGACTTTGGCTTTGACGATCGCACCGCTTTCTGTTACCAACGCTGCTTGCTGACCCGCCCGGATCGTACCGTTGTGGATTTTGCCAATAATAATGCGACCGAGGTAATCGGAATAGTCAAGCGTTGTCACCTGGAGCTGCAAGGGCTTCTCTGGGTCGCCAACTGGAGGTGGAACATGGCGCAAAAACGCATCAAACAGCGGTTTCATGTCCGTGGACTCATCTTCAAGGTGGTCTTTGGCAAAGCCAGCCAACCCAGATGCGAACAGATAGGGGAACTCGCACTGATCGTCATCCGCCCCCAGTTCCAGAAAGAGATCCAGCACTTTATCAACGGCAGTGTGAGGATTAGCTCGTTCGCGATCGATCTTGTTCACTAGTACGATCGGACGTAAGCCCTTCTCCAAAGCCTTTTTCAGCACAAAGCGCGTCTGTGGCATAGGACCTTCATTGGCATCCACAATGAGCAGACAGCCATCGACCATACCCAGCACCCGCTCGACTTCGCCGCCAAAGTCAGCGTGACCAGGCGTATCAACAATATTAATCAGCGTGTCTTTGTAGCGTACCGCTGTGTTTTTGGACAAAATGGTGATGCCTCGCTCCCGCTCCAGGTCGTTAGAGTCCATCACGCAGTCTGGAACCTCTTCGCCTTCACGGAAGGTACCTGCTTGTTTCAGTAATGCATCGACAAGAGTTGTTTTACCGTGGTCAACGTGAGCAATGATCGCAACGTTGCGAATAGGAAGAGTCATAACGGGTTCCGTAGGGAGAGAATATCGAGAGGGACGTGGGACGGGAGATTGGGAGCTATGAGCGCTGAACGTGGGATGAGAACGCTTAAGTGAGCTGCTGTTGAGCCTACTATTCAGGATTCGGCAACAGTGTTAAGCACTTCTTCAAGTATCGTTCCCAAACAGCTTTCCCAAAAAAGCTTTTTCAAAAACTCGTGCCAAGTCTAGTAAAGAAGCCTTAACAATTCTATCTTAGCTGTTGGTGTCACAAAGGTGTGTTAAGGAAGCCTTGTTTGGGGAGAATTTGGAGCAATGCCCTGTGATCGTATGGTATACATCCAGCTTTCTACCCTTGCAAAGTACCCTGACAGCAACATTGGCCGCTATGCCATCACTTCATCCTCTAACAGCACATCATCAAGTTATGTCCAAGTAACGATGATTGGTACTGACGACCTAACAAGGGCTTGTGCAACTGGAGTACTTTAATTCTAGCTGGGATAGAGTGATGCTGCGATCGCCCCTACCTCTATTGGCAATAGCTGATCGGCTCTAACAGAGAAACCGGGCTTGATGAGTAGGGCTTCTGCGATCGCCCCACGCAACGTTTCTTTAGACCCGACGTGATAGAAATGCTGGCAAACGCGTCTTTCTAAATCCGACCAGCATTCCTGGATGTGGCTGTTCTGACGGTACTGATTTTCAAACCACATGGATACTGCAAAACCGCAGGGCAGTTGCTTTGTTACAACCGCTAGTTTTTCCGCATCTGCTTGCTTCCAAGCGTTGTAGTAATCAGTATGGCGACCGATATACGGCGGATCAAGGTAGACAAAATCACTTAGTTGCGCTTCGGCAAGCGTTTGCTGCCAATCTGCGACTCGAAATTCCCAATCTTTGCCTGCTATTTGTTTCGCAACCCAATCAACTTGATTGGCAATTTTAGTGATGTAGCTTTGCGAAAAGCGCTGCGGTTTGCGACAAAACGGAACGTTGAATCCCCCCTTGCTGTTAAACCGCATGACGCCATTAAAACAGGAGCGATTCAGGAAGAGGAAGTCCAGGGGGGAAGCCGATTGATTGAAGCGATCGCGCACTTCGTAATAGTAGTTTGCTCCCATTGTAAGAAGCTTATTGCCCTGATCTTGTAAAAATTCGGCTACTATTTTTCGATCAATGTCGCTAGTTTGAATGCCTTGATAAAACGCAATAAGATGCTGATTCGTATCAGTCAAAAGGGCACGTTTGGGTGCCAGATTAAATGCCACAACACCCGACCCTAGAAAGGGTTCAATCCACTTCGATTGTGCTGCTTCGACCCATTGAATTTGACTTAGGATAAAGGGCACAAGCTTTGTTTTAATGCCCTGGCATTTAATGGGTGGAACTTTGATGTGCATGATTGGGAGGCTACCGCCAGTCGGTAAGATGAAGACACCGACTCTAGGACGATTGAGGCAATGAATTTACAGCAAGCGATTCCGGTGGAAGCGATCCGTTACGACGATCGCGGGTTGGTTCCGGCAATTGTACAAGATTACTTGGACGGCACCGTGTTGATGATGGCATGGATGAATCGGGAAGCGTTGCAGAAAACGTTAGACACGGGCGAAACCTGGTTCTGGAGTCGATCGCGTCAGGCATTCTGGCATAAAGGCGAAACCTCTGGGCACTTTCAGAAAATGCACGCCATTCGTTACGACTGCGATAGTGATGCGCTGCTTGTTAGTGTTGAGCAATTGGGTGACAGCGCGTGTCATACCGGAGAACGGAGCTGCTTTCATCGCGTGAATGATTCGATCGTCCCACCGCCAGCGGATATGCTGTCGCAGGTTTTTGATGTCATTTGCGATCGCCGCGATCGCCCGTCCGACAGTTCCTACACCTCCAAGCTGTTGGCAGATGGGGATAACAAAATTCTCAAAAAAATTGGCGAAGAAGCGGTAGAAGTCGTCATGGCATGCAAGGATGATGACCCCGACGCGATCGCAGGTGAAGTGGCGGATTTGTTCTACCACAGCCTTGTGGCACTGGCACACCACAATGTAGATCTGAGAGCGGTGTATCAGAAACTCCAAGAGCGACGACGCTGAGCAGATTCCCGACTTCTTAAAGAAGGGAAACTCACTGCTTGAGTTGTTGCATCATGCGATCGAGCCGTTGCAAAACCAGAATCGTGATGCCGACACTGAACGCTAACCCAATCCATAAGCCGTGGGCAACAGGCGTTGACTGATCCAGTGCCCAGCCACCGAGCGGTGGACCAATGAACGCACCGATCGCCCAGCACTGCGAATTGACCGCCAAATATACGCCTCGCAGCGATTCTGGTGCCATCTCAACCGTAATCGATGAGGCTGATGGCATATAGGCAACCGTTGCCAGCGCCAGCATACCCAGAGCCAGGATTGCCCACAGCAGATGATGCGAAGAGACAACCCCCGTTACCCACACCAGCCCAAACCCTGCGCCCCATAATATGGCGGATAAGATCAAACCCTGAGCGCGGCTAAAGCGGTTGAGTACTTGCACGGCGGGTAACTGGCAGACAACAGCCACAACCATGTGCCAGGTAAAAAGGGCGCTCAAGGTCGGTGGCGAGAAACCAGTGGGTAGATTAGAAAGAAAATTGGTGAAGTACAGCGGCATCGTGCTGTTGATCTGCATTAGATAGGTTGTAAACAGCACATTCGCAACGGCATAGGTCAGCAAACGGCGATCGCGTAAGGCTTGCTGCCAATCTCTGATGGCTTTATGGTCGCCTGTCGGTTTATGCGATTCGGCAATCGCCCAATACACTACAGCAAACAGCACCACAAACGAGATCGCATCAATGACAAACAAGGCTCGATACGCGCCCGTTGTGCCAACCAATAGCCCACCGAGCACAACGCCTAGACCTAAGCCCAAGCTATCGCTAAGGCGCGTTAAGGCAAATGCCTCATTGCGCTGTGCAGGTGTCGTCAAATCAGCGACCATTGCCTCGTTAGCGGGCCAGTACAGTCCTATCCCCAACCCCATCAGCAGATTGCCAGCCACAAACACAAGAAAATCGTGAGAAATGGCAAGCACAATGGAAGCGATCGCTGACACAATCGCCGATAGCAGCAGCGTTCGTCGTCGTCCCCAAAACAGCGAGTCGGCAAACGAGCCGCCTAACAAACGACCGACTACTCCCGAAATTGACGCACTACCCAAACCGACACCCACCTGCGTCGCCGACAAGCCCACCTGATTGACGAAAAAGATCGGTGCGTAGAACAGCGTGAAGCCTGATCCCGTCTGAGAGAGCAGTCGTCCTACCGCCAGAACCCAAACCTGATAGTTTAAAGCAGGTAACCAGGACAACAGCTTGGATTGGCGGATGGGCATGAACAAACCGTAAACAAGGAACAACCTCAAGTTTGCCTGAGTTTCCAGTATTGGAGTAAGCCAATTGCTGAAGTCGCGGCTGCAAAAGCACCTGTTACGCTTAGAATGCCGCTGCGCCCACCATTCCTACCCATTTCCAACGTTTGCGAGCGCTCAACGTTAAATGATCAGCTTGAGTGGAAAACCCCTTTACCCTACACCAATCGTTTATTGTCGTTATTCAATGGCTATTACTGGGGCAATGTCAAAGCGATCGTCGGCAATATCTCCTCTGCCTGCTGCTCTGTTCTCACAATGAAATTAACCACTCGCGGACATTACAGCGTCAAAGCCCTCCTCGACCTGACATTGCAGCCAGCCTATGGTCCAGCGTCAGTGAAGGCGATCGCGCAACGTCAGGATCTACCCGCTCCTTACCTCGAAAAACTGCTGATTGAACTACGTCGCGCAGGCTTGGTGCAGTCCATACGTGGTGTACAGGGTGGCTATCAGCTCGCCCGATCGCCCGCCAGCATTTCGTTAGGACAAATTCTAGAAGCGGTTGGTGAAAGCATTGACCCGCTTCCCCGGCACTCCCCCGATGGCTCACAGGCAGAAGATTGGGTCACGTTTACCGTCTGGAATCGGCTTCACCGAAAGCTGAAAGAATCCCTCTACAGCATTTCGTTAGAAGACCTGTACTTTGATGCCCGCAGTTGGCAAGCGGCACAGGGAGAGGAGACAAGTTTTGTCGTGTAGAGGAGGTAAGGAGAGCTTTGAGTTTTGAGTTGAAGGGTAGGAAAGCTTTAGCTTTTAGCCTTCAGCCTTTTGCCTTTTGCTTATTGCCCACCTCCTACCAATGACTGCCCGTTGCTTGTCATTACTGGCGCGATCGCTGCACCGTTGCCTTCTTCGCTGCCTGGTTTGTTGTACGAGCACTTGACGGTGATTTTAAGATTGCTTTGGGCTTTGCCGCTAGCAATGTAAGGAATACCAGCGTCGGCGCTGAGATTAACACCAAACTCTAGCGTGACTTCATCGACGTTGGCTGCGGCGCAGTTTTTGAAGGCATTCAGGCAATAAACGGTGTAGGTGCGGATGGTGTTTTGCACCATTTCCATTGATTGGGTCGGGCTAGGACGAAACGGCATTCTAGGATCGCCCAGACCTTTTGCGCCGCCTCGCCGCTGCTCGCCTTCTTCAATGGGAACCTGTGGCGCGATCGCGGACGTTTCAGTTTCATCCTGCGCTTCAATATAAAGCACGGTGCCGTTATCGAGTTGGACGGGGACAATCTTGGTCAAAACGTTTCCTGCCAGTGAGGGTAGATGCGATCCTGATTTTGACCAAGAACACGTACTTTCCTTTAGTGGGTGACACCCCTCATGCAATGCAATTAATAGCGCCAACGCTAGTATTGTGGCTCCTTACTTGCGTTCGTGCCTTTTCGCTGTCAATTAATGACGATCGTCTGGCAACTGCGGTTATGAGAGGCAGGGTAACTACCTGGTGCTACGTAACGACCGTGACCCTTTGAGTGATCGAAGCGTGAAGCTCGTTGCAAAAAAGAGCGATCGTCCCCTTCAAAAGCTAGGCTGGATATAAGTGTACGGTCGTGTAGCAACTCGATGGGGGAACCATAGCCGCTCTCAATTATTCATGAACAAGACCCAATCAGCTTTCCCTGCTATGCATGGTTTTCTTAATCTCAATAAACCTGCGGGGTTTACGTCTCACGACTGCGTTGCCAAAGTGCGGCGGCTTTTACAGATGAAGCGCGTTGGACACGCAGGCACACTCGATCCAGCTGCGATCGGAGTGTTGCCGATCGCCCTTGGTAAAGCGACCCGTCTGCTGCAATTTCTCCGGCAGGATAAGGCATACCGAGCCACCGTGCGCTTGGGAGTGAGCACAACGACCGATGACTTAGAAGGTGAAGTATTGCTGGCTCATCCCGTTGCAGCGCTCGATTTGACGACGGTGGAAACAGCGCTTCAGCAGTTTCAGGGCACTATCCAGCAAGTTCCACCCAACTACAGTGCCATTCAGGTAAAGGGTAAGCGGCTGTATGATTTGGCGAGGGCAGGCGAACCGATTGAGGTCAAATCTCGCGCAGTGCAAGTGTTTAGCCTGGAAGTGCTGGACTGGCGATCGGGCGACTTCCCCGAACTAGATTTAGCGATCGCCTGTGGTCCCGGTACGTATATTCGGTCGATCGCCCGTGATCTAGGTACCGTCTTGAAAACGGGTGGCGCACTAGCAGCCCTCACACGCACTAGCAGCAGCGGCTTTGACCTGGCAGACAGCTTGACACTAGAAGCGCTGGAAGCACAGCAAGAGCAAGGTCTCTTTCAGCCCATTGAGCCAGTGGAAGCGTTAAGGCATTTAAGTGCAATTTCGCTCTCGGCAACGATCGCCCGTCGCTGGTGTCAGGGGCAGCGCATTACCATTTATCCTACGGCTGACGATCGCTGGGAGAGCGTAGAAGATGGGGAGACGGGGAAACACAAGGATGCAGACAGTACTCAGGTCTACGCGGTCGATCCATTGCAACAACCGTTACGCGTTCACCATGAAGATGGTCGCTTTCTCGGCATTGGTAAGCCAACCGATACGGAAGTAGGGATTATCTTGTTATCGCAGATGGTCTTTGATGGTGATGAGCAAACTGCCAACTAGGTAGTGCCCGTCGAAGAGAACGTTAAGGCAGACATAAACCTCGAAGCCTCCTTTGAGCCAGAGCTTCGATTCATCCCTCATTCTTTTGCTGTAGGAGCGTGTTAGCACGATCTCAGCCGTGTCAGTACCAGCACAATTTCATCCACAGCGCCTCTCACGGTAGCGGTTGAAGTGCCAGCATAGTTAGTCAAAACACTGAAAGCGAGATCGGGATGGTTGGGTGGCGTAAGGTAGCCAGAGAGCGCCACAACACCTCCGATCGTGCCAGTTTTGCCTTGTAGTTTGCCTTGTGCTGCTGTATTACGAAAGCGATTTTTGAGCGTTCCGTTGACACCAGCAATCGCAAGTGAGTTGCGATACACCGCTGCATCAAGGCGTTGTGCCATTGCTTGGAGAGTTTGCACCAGTGCTTCCGAACTAGCACGATTGCGGCTTGCCAAACCTGAGCCATCGACCATGCTGTACCCAGCCGCATTCACACCTAGAGGAGTCAAGGTTGCTTTGATAGCAGCAATACCGCTGGTGGTTGCATCCTGGTTGCTGGCGGTCTGTGTCACTCCTAGCGTTTTCAGCAGCGTTTCGGCGTAGATGTTGTTGCTTTCACGATTCGTTTCAACAAGCAATTGCGCTAAAGGGGGTGACTCAACCGCCGCTAGCTCAACCAAACCGGGCGGGGCAGGTGTCATTTTCACAACGGTCGATCGCTGCACAACGATATTGGCGGCTGCCAGCGCTGTACGAAACTTGTCGATCAAATAGTTGCCTGGATTAGGCACCGATACAGCAATTGTTTCTGCTTCTGACCCCACTCGCAGTTGTCCAGTCAGCCGCATAAGCGCCTGGTTAGAGGCACGGGAAGCATCCACAAACTCACTGCCGTTAGCCGAGACAGTTACCGTCTGATTGCTGGTACGCCATGTACGCGCGTCCGTTGGATCATCCCACTGCACACGCAATGGTTGCCCGACTCGCTGCGGAAACAAGGTGACACCGATCGCATTTTGGTTCAGCATTAGGCTGTTGACTGGCGCACCATAACCCTGTGCCGTATCGTCTGCATCCCAATAGGGATTGGTGGCAGCGCCGCGAAAGTACGTATCGTCGCCAATCAACTGTTCTACTTGCTGTACACCTTGCTGACTCAACTGCTGCACAAGAGTTTTGAGTTGCGGCGTTGTTAAAGTGGGATCGCCGTGCCCAACAATCCGTAGCGTTGTCTGGCTCAGATTGGGCTGGGTGCGATCGCCAAAGACAGCGGTACGAAAGCGATAGTTGGCACCAAGAGCAGTAAGCGCTGCTGCTGTCGTCAGGATCTTGACGTTAGAGGCTGGGATGAGTGGCGTAGCTGCGTTACGGGCAAACAGCGTTTGACGACGAGTGGAATTATCCAGGGTTTGCACCAGAATGCCCCAACGAACGTTTGCTAAGGCTGGACGATTGGCAATGCGATCGATCGCGCCACCTAACTGTGCTGAACAAACAGCACCAGCTGTACTTGCCTGTGCCAGCACAGTCGATCGCGGCAGACTCATTGGAGGCGACTGAGCGAAACTACGGGAACTTAGTGACAGCACGCTAGTGGCAAGTACAACTGCCAGCAAAGGCTTCATACTGCTAACAAAGTAAGCAAATTTCATGCAGTGATTCGATCGTGTGAGGAGAGATTTGAGAGCTATGCCTTTTGAGCCTGCGTCTATCCATAAAGTTCCGAGTGCGGGTAATGTAGACAGCCGTATTTGGAAGAGCTTTGAATGGGCGATCAGCGTCACTTCATTAGAAAAGTTGCTTTGAGGCTCCACTATGCTGCTGGTGCCAGTTCTGTAAAACGAGGCTATGAACTTCCCGCCAAGGAAGCTGCTGCTGTCGCGCAATTGCAGCACAGTCTTCATATTCAGGCTGTACGTTAATCGGGTGAGTGTCGGCACGATCGCGCCATGCCACTTTGACTTGTACAGCACCATAGACAGTCTCTACAGTCTGCATTTCGCGGTAGAGGATAGTGCGCTGCTGGAGCGATCGCCGAATGCCCAACGTCGTTGTTTCCCGAAAGATCACTCCTTCACAGGCAGACACGTCCTCTGGATGGCATACCACTGTTAGCAGCACACCGGGTCGTGCTTTCTTCATCCCGATCGCCTGGGTAAACACATCCACCGCACCCACAGCAAACAGCGCCTCATAGATATAGCCGATCGCCTGTGGGTTGAGATCGTCGATTTGCGTTTCTAGCAGCGCGATCGTTTGAGAAGTTTGAGTAGCGCGTTGCGCCGCATTGCTAGAGAGTTTTGAGTTTTGAGTTTTGAGTTTCTTTTGATCCTCTGCTGCCCCTGCTGACTTTACTTCCCCTGCCTCCCTTGCTCCCGCCTCTCCCTTCTCTTCCCCAATCCATAACCGCAAAATATTCGGCAACGGCAGGCTGATCGAACCTGCACCTAAGCCTACGCGGAGCAGCGTCATGGCAGGCGGCGCACCAAACTGAGTGGCTAACGTGGTGGCGATCGCCGCTCCCGTTGGAGTAACCATCTCGCGCTCAATGCCGTTACTGTAGATGGGCACCTGACGCAACTCAAACAGCTTGAGCACAGCAGGCGCAGGCACAGGCAAACGGCCGTGTGCGGCTCGAATGGTGCCACCACCCGTAGGTAGGGGAGAACAGTAGAGGCGATCGATGCCCAACCAATCCAGCCCCAGACAGGTGCCGACAATATCGACGATCGCATCCGTAGCCCCGACTTCATGAAAGTGGACTTGTTCCGGCGGCACTCCGTGGATTGCGCCTTCTGCCTCTGCAAGCTTACGGAACACTGCTAAACTCCATGCCTCGGCTCTAGCTGGCAGTGCGGCGGCTAGAATCAGACGTTCAACTTCAGGCAGGTGGCGCACAAGGTCATGAGGGCGATCGGTCGCAGTAGAAGCCTGACCGTGAGTATGAGTTTCGTGGCTATGGCTATGCTGACTGCGGGTGAGGTCGCTGTCATGTGAGTGCGTGTGAATCGCGTCTGTTTCAGTTGCAGCAGGCTGTTCTGTGGCAGAGTGAAGGTGGGGCTTGGCAGAATGCTCTGTCTTGGTATGGGCGCGATCGTCCGTTTCATGATGAGCAAAAACATTCAGGCTTAAGTCCACATGGACTTTCGTTGCCCGCTGCCCGTTACGCTGCACGTCTTCTGCCCATAAGTGATATTCCTTTTCAATGCCAAGCCGACTCAGCATTGCCAGTAAATAGTCTAGTGGCACACCCGCATCCACCAAGGCACCCAGGCACATATCACCTGCAATGCCAGTCGGACAGTCTAAGTAGGCAATTTTAGGCATTGATTCAGAAGGTCAGTGGTTAGTTGTTAGCAGGCAGGGGCAGAAGGCAGAAGGCTAAAGGCTAAAGGCTAAAAAGTACCGCGTCGCTTGCTTCTCTAAAAGTTGGCTAATCGCTTAAAGGCTAAAGGACAAAGGCTAAAAAGCTGACCGCTGACCGCTCTTCAAACTCTCTTCAAACTCAAAACTCTTTCATCCCTCATCCCTTATCCTTCATCTCTTTTCCCCTCCATGTCTACCCTGTTCACGCTTCATCCTGAAAATCCCCAGACGCGGGTCGTTGACCAAATTGTGGCAGCGCTACGGGATGGGGCGGTCATGCTGTATCCCACCGACACTGTATACGCGATCGGCTGTGACCTCAACTCTAAGAGTGCGATTCAGAGAGTGAGGCAGATTAAGCAATTCTCCAACGACAAACCGCTAACGTTTCTTTGCCCATCACTTTCTGATATTGCTCAGTATGCGGTAGTGAATGATCCGGCGTATCGGCTCATGCGACGGCTCATCCCAGGACCCTATACCTTTTTGCTGCCAACGACCAAGCTGGTGCCCAAACTGGTCATGCACCCCAAACGGAAGACAACAGGCATTCGCGTGCCTGACCACCCCATTTGTTTGGCGTTGCTCAATGCGCTGGGTAATCCCGTTATTTCAACCTCTGCCCATTTCATTGACCCGTCTGAGTCCAGCCATGCTGCGACCGAATCGAATGTTTCGCGCTTTGAACTCTTTGACAGTTTAGAAAAGCTGGTTGATTTGGTTATTGATAGTGATGTCGAACCAGGTAATCAAGCTTCAACGATTTTGGATCTGACAACTGAGGAACCGATAATTGTGCGGCGCGGTCTAGGATGGGAGGCAGCGGCAGCATGGGCAGTGGAAGCAAGTTAAATCCACTGGTCTAACTGTCTACTACTGGCAGCAGATTTTGATGAGGTTTCTACAAGGGCGATCGCCCCCCCCTAACCATTAACGGCTGATGGGTGTAGGCTAAATCAAGCGCGATCGTTGGCGCGTTACTCTCAGTACAATTTCTAAGCATCCGGATAACCATCTGAAAAAGTGACCCAGCCTGACCTGCCTTAAACCGTAGCGGCTCATTTTCTATGTGTAGATGGCAGTGCTGAATCGAACGGGAGGAATTTTCAGAGTTGAGTGTTGCCTTGACTGAATCAACTTAAGACTCCCTAGCATAGCGGCGCAAAGCGCTACTCAAAACGTCTCGTTCCCTGATCTATTGTTCTCGTCCCTGTGCATTACCAGAGCCATGAACCTCGACTCAACTCCTTCTCGCCCCCCGACGGCAGACCTAACGGATGTAGCCCCTACCGATGCCCCTACCGCGATCGCCCAGCAACCGCTTGATGTTCGGGATGAGTCGGCTTACGAGCCAATGGCAAACGCTAGAACGACTGGCGACTTCTTGGACATCCCCACGCTGACAAGAATTTTGTCGCAGGAGCTTTATGCTGAGGTCAGTACGACTGGTAGCAACATTGAGCAACTCGCCAGCCGGATTGCCACTGAGGTCGATCGCATTTGCCATAAAAGTGGACGCATTCAAACCTCCGGCAGGGTGAGATCGTGGCAGCTCTCACTTGCCCGCCATCGCCTGCAAAAATGCCTGAATTACTATCAGCTTGGCTCCCGGCGGGGACGTGTAGACTTGCACAGCACGCTTGGCTCGATGGTGTATCGCCACATTGCCCCTAGTCGCTTGCAGCTTGGTTTTCAGGCACGTTACAGCCTAGTCGAAGACTTTTTGCAAGGGTTTTACACTGAGTCGCTCAAGGCATTTCGGCGCGAAAATGCACTACCAGAAGACTACCAGCCCCGCACACGGCTAGAGCTAGCGGAATACATGGCGTTTACCGAACAATACGCCAAGCGCCGGATCTCTTTACCAAATGGACATAGCCAGCAATTAGTCGTGCTGCGTGCTCAACGGTTTGGGCAACGGCAACCGCTAGAAATGTCGATCGACATTGAACAGGCACTAGAGTCACCCAAAGGTGAGGAAGCAGAAGCACATAACCGTTCGCCGTTGGCACATCAGTTACGCGAACGTATGGTTGCCGATGCAGCGGATGCACCGTCTGAGGCTGTCTTGCGCGATCGGGTGATTGCTGAACTCATGCAGTATTTAGACGCCCAGGGGCAGACCGATTGCGTAAACTACCTGACGCTCAAGCTGCAAGACCTCTCTGCCCCAGAAATTGACGATGTGTTGGGGCTATCTGCCCGTGAGCGCGACTACCTGCAACAACGCTTCAAATATCACGTTGAAAAGTTCACCCTTTCTCAAAATTGGAAGCTGGTGCACCAATGGCTGGGTGCCGACATCGACCAAAATCTCGGACTATCAACCCAGCACTGGCAGCGCTTTCTGAGTCAACTGTCGTCCGATCAGCAGCAACTACTGACCCTCAAGCAAGCACAGGCAACCGATCAAGATATTATCAAAGTGCTGAAGTGTACGCCCAAGCAACTGCAAAAACGTTGGGGACAACTGCTGGAGCTAGCGCGACAGACGCGGAATCAGAATTAGAGGGCAAAGGGTAGAGGGCAGAGGGCAGAGGGCAAAGGGCAGAGGGTTAAAAAGATTGTCAGTGGTCAAACTAACTTAAGACTCAAAACTTTATCCTCCTATTAGCCTCGATAAGGATCAGAATGGGTAGCCCAATGCTCATAATACGTGTGTCGGCTATCGTATTTGGCATAGTCCCATGCACGATGAAAGCGTCCATTTCAAACGTCGCCGTTCTACGGGCTTACAGCATCGATCGCTGACGTGGCTACCGCTGAAGCTAGCAAGTGCTTATTTCATCATTGCTGCTTTGTGGATTCTTGGCTCTGATTTTTGGCTAGGTACGCTCGTTTCGCATCCAGACTCGTTAACCTCTTTTCAAAGCATTAAAGGTTTGCTTTTTGTCAGCGTTACGACCTTAGTGTTGTATGGGCTGTCACGACGATCGCTCCGCCTCCAGCAGCAAGCAGACATGATGCTACGGGAGAGCGAAGAACGGTTGCGGTTAATTCTGCAAAATATGCCCGTGATGCTAAGTGCCTTTGATGATCAGAACAATATGAGCATCTGGAACCATGAGTGCGAGCGGGTAACGGGCTATAGCGCAGCAGAAATAATTGGCAATCCTCAGGCAATGACGCTGCTTTATCCAGAGGCAACCTACCGTCAACAGATGGTTGCTACCTGGGCAAAGCGGGGCAACAACTACCGCGACTGGGAGTGGGAAATGACCTGTAGCGATGGCAACGTAAAAACGGTTGCCTGGTCAAATATTGCTGATTGCTTTCCCGTGCCTGGTTGGCTGTCATGGGGCATTGGTGTCGATGTTACCGATCGCAAACAGACGGAAGCTGCCCTTCATGCTCGTAACCGAGAAGTACTAACGCTGCACAAAATTTCGGAAATCACTCTTAAGGCGCAATCGCTCAAAGCTGCCTTTCAAGACATTGTGAAGGAAATTAGCGCGGCGACAGCCTTCCCGATTGTTGCGATCGAACTGTACGATGCGGCTCGTCAAGTCATGGTTTTTGAAGGGACGGAGGGCATTCCCCTACTGCCAGATGGTAAACCGATCGAAGTGCCCGTCACACAAGCATCATCTAGAACCGTAGTGGAAACGGGGCAAATGCTGGTGGAAACCTACAATCCTCAAGAACCTAACAAGTTTGATACCCATCGATTGCTCGGTCAGTTGGAAATCAAGACCTTTATCTGTGTGCCGATGACAGTCAACCAAACCATTATTGGAGTTTTAAGCCTGGCACATCCTGAAGCGGTATCAACGAAAGATGACTTCTTGCAGTGGCTAACGAGCCTTGCCAACTACCTGGCAGTGTTAACCGATCGTCAGCGTACCGAGATTGCCCTACGAGAAAACGAGGAGTTCTTTAAACTTGCTCTAGACTTTAACCGTATTGGTAGCTGGGACTGGCACGTAGCTAGAAATGAGGTCATCTGGAACGATAATCACGCACGTTTGTTGGGCTTCGTGCCGGGTGAGGTGCAGGCAAGTTATCAGGCGTGGCGCAATCGCGTTCATCCTGATGACATCAGCCATGTTGAGGAAGCACTGACACAGGCATTAGCAACCAGGGCTGACTACGAAGCGGAATACCGCGTGATTTATCCTAATGAAGACTGTCGCTGGATCGTTGGTAGAGGGCGAGGTCTTTATGACGCTTCAGGTCAGGTCAACCGTATGATTGGGGTCGTGCTTGACATAACCGATCGCAAGCAGGCAGAGCAGAAAATCCAACAGTTGAACCAGACTTTAGAGCAGCAAAATCTTGTACTAGAGGCACTCGTTGAGCAACGTACGGCTGAACTCGTAACCTTCATCAATACTCTACCCGACTACATTTTTGTTATCGAGCGTGACACCATGCAAACGCTCTTCTGCAATGACCGAAATGCTTGGTTAGGCGGCTGTGAAAATCAGAATCAGATGGTGGGTAAAACGATCTTTGAGTGTTACGAACCCGAACTAGCTACCACTTTTGCTGAACAAAACCAGCGGGTCTTTACCTCTGGTGAAACCCTACATTTTCAGGAACACTACACCACATCTCTAGGCACCTTCTATTTTGATACCTACAAGATTCCACTCAAAAAGCCGAATGGTGAAGTTTACGCATTGATTGGTAGTTCCCGCGACATTACAGAATTAGTGGCAGCGCGTCAGGCGTTGAGCGATCGCACCGTTGAGCTTGAAAGCGTCAATCGCGAGTTAGAATCCTTCTCTTACTCTGTCTCCCACGATCTGCGTGCCCCCCTTCGGCACATCAGTGGCTTTGTTGCTGCCCTACGCGATCGCCTGCTGCAAAATGGACATCTGACCGACCCAACAGCCATCCACTATTTGCAAATCCTTCAAGACAGCAGTCACCAAATGGGTCTGCTAATCGACGGTCTGCTGACCCTCTCGCGGGTAGGACGGCGACAGATGGCAGCTATTCCTGTCAACCTCAATCAACTGGTAGCCAATGTCTTAGCACAATTGTCACACCACCCTGCCAGCGACACTGCCATTACTGGTAATGACGCCATACAGTTCATCATTGGCGACTTACCCACGGTTAAAGGCGATGCGACCCTGCTTCATCAGGTGTTTGTCAACCTGCTGGATAACGCCATCAAATTTAGCCGTCCGCACCCTGCCCCCATTGAAGTTGCTGCTTTAGCAGACGGCACCATCTTTGTACGCGATCGTGGCGTTGGCTTTCAGATGGAGTATGCCGACCAATTGTTTGGAGCCTTCCAGCGCTTACATTCACGGTCAGAGTTTGAGGGTACTGGCATTGGGTTGGCGATCGTGCAGCGCATCATTCATCGCCACAATGGCACCATTTGGGTAGAAAGTCAGCCGGATCAAGGGACGACCTTCTATTTCAAATTGGGCGATCATCCATCAACACCTTAGAAATGGGAATTAAATAAGTTCGATCTTTGGTAGGGGCGGGTTTTGCTGTCAAAGCTATTGCAGGCTACCGTTTGGTCTGCTAAAACCCGCCTGTACAGTTTGCGATTGATTAAATTTGCGATCCTTAGCTCTGTAAGCAGGATAAAGCGTTGCAATGGTAATCGGCTAAGCGTTTGTCATACTTACAGCCAGTGCGAGGGTTAAAGAACCAACCTGTCTTAACAATCCGACTACAGCGATCAACGCTAATTAACACAACGTGAGTTCGACGGGGTTAGAAGACAACCGGAGGCAGTGCAGGCAAGCCTTTGCACTCCAAGTTCAAGGAGGGTTTTTTCTCCTGATAGGTATACGCAATTAAGCCTGCCAG
>NZ_JACJOZ010000078.1:0-21306 GCF_014695795.1 Phormidium sp. FACHB-592 | reverse complement strand
CCTGAAAATCATGAAGGCATGGTTTATGTGGTCATGATTCGGTTGATGCTGAGGCGGTTAACAAACAACCGACGAACGAGGAACTTGAAACCTGCTTAACCAGCATTTACAAACACTTTCTCATCCTTCACCAAACCGCTCCGCTACAAACGCTTCTGCTTCTGCATGGTTAGAAAGCACGCCATCCAGCGTGGCAGCAACTAATGCTTCTAGAATGGCTTTAAACTGCGGACCTGGTTTGTAGCCCAGGGCTTTGAGATCCTTGCCGTCCAGGGGCGGTTTGACGGCAACCCAGTGAGTGAGATACTGCCAAATTTTGCGGCGGGGTGAACCTGTCTTGCTTGGTGCTGGTGTTGATCGCTCACTACGCACGGCAATTAACACTAACAACCACAAATCATAGGGCTTGAGCAACTGCACAATCTCGCTGGGACGCTGACAGGCAGGCAATGCTGCCGTTAATGTCAGTTGAGCCGTTTCTAATTGCTGCAAACGCTCCGTACTATCGATCGGTAGCTGAAGGTTGGTGGCAACAGCACTGCGATGCTCTGGCGCAAGGTGAGCGAGAAGGACTTCGAGTAAGGCGAGCCAGGAGGGGGGAAAGGATGAGAGAGGAGCGCAGAAGGCAGAAGGATGGAAATTTGAGGTTGCTTCTGCCTTCTGCCTTCTTCTAACGTCATTAGCTCCTGCTTCGCCTGTGGAGTCAACAACGTTACCTTCTGCCTTCTGCCTTTTTAGCCACTTCAGCCCACGATCGACCCACCGTAGCTGTCGCCAAAGGTCAGCATCCATCGCTAGCGTCGGATGAAGGCACTGAAGCGCTCCTAATTCCGCTAGCGTTTGTAGGGCAGGTTGCCAGTAGGGTGATTGAAAAATGTACTTGAGTTCTGCTCTAAGGCGAGTTTGCAGGGCAGGCGTAGCAACGGGTACTTGAGACGACTGATGGTGCCTTTGTTGATCTTGGCTTTGGACTTGGGTTTGGCTATAGATGCCGCTGGCGATCGCATAGCGAATATAGCTTTCCGTTTGAGCATCAAGCTGAAACCCCAGGCGGGTTGCAAACCGCACAGCACGGTAGATGCGAGTAGGGTCTTCAATAAAACTGTTAGCATGCAGGACGCGAATCTGTTTGGCTTGTAGATCAAGCAAGCCGCCAAAAAAATCCAATATTTCTCCAGCGCAGGGTTCTGTCAGACGGATTGCCATCGCGTTAATGGTGAAATCGCGACGATAGAGATCCTGCTGAATAGAACTGGATTCTACCTCTGGGTTTGCGGCAGGGTAGGGGTAAAACTCGGTGCGTGCGGTAGCAAAATCAACCCAAAGAGATTTAAGCACTGGGTCACGATGCCAGAGCAAAGCAGCCGTCTGAAATTTGCCGTGAATCTCTAAACGAGCGGTTGGGTAATGGGTCTGGAGTGATTTTGCCAATGCAACACCTGCTCCTACTACTGCCGCACGATGAAAGCCATCAACGACTAAATCTACGTCTTCTAGCAGCAGGCCTCCTTGCAGTGCCGTGCCTTTTGCGATCGCCAGCAGCAAATCTCGCACGGCTCCCCCTACCAGGTAGAGATGCCATCCTTGCTGTTCAGCTTCCTCAGCAGCAGCAGACAAAACTTGCCAAAGTTCAGGTTTAAGGCAGTGGCGCAACGCGGCAAGAAGAGATTTTGGCTCGTCGAGTGTCGATCGCAGTTTACTTGGCAGCGGCTCTACATCGCCGCGTTTTCCTCTCTCTTTGTCTCCCTCCTCTCTCCATCTCCCTCGCTCTCCATCCTGTCGATGCAACTGACGCAACACATCGGTGCGCGTGACGATGCCGACGAGGTTCCCCTGATCTAGGACGGGCAGACGACCAATGTTATAGGTCACCATTAGCGCTTCGATCGCAGGCAATGATGTGTCTGGTGCGATGGTTTTGAGGTTGGTAGTCATGTAGCCTTTGACAGGCGCATGGCTAAACCCATGATGTAAGGCAAGATCCAGGTCACGTCGTGAAATGATGCCAAGAAGCTGACCTGCTTCATTAACAACGGACAAGCCAGAGTGACCATAACGTATCAACAGCCGCTGTGCCTCTGCGATCGACGTTTCGGGACGAATGGTGCGGACAGGCGACGACATGAGCACTCTGGCAGTAAGTGGCTGCGGAATCTGCGCTTTAAGCTGAGTCACCAGTTGCGCCAGCGTTGCCTCTGGATTCACTTGATGCAGGTTAACCGATGCCGCACGGGGATGCCCGCCACCTCCAATCGGCTGAAAGAGAGCATTCAAATCAGTCCCATCAATGTGCGAGCGCCCAATCACCGTCAAGGCACGCTCGTTATACTCCTCTAACCGTTGATCACCTGCCTGTTGATCATCTGCCTGTTGCTCCTCTGACCGTTGCTTATCTGAAGACTCATTTGTAGGGGAGTGATCAGCAGCCTTTTTAGCGTAGTGAGCCGCTAGCAGCAACGCATCTACATCCGTTAGTTGCATCAGATGGGATGCCAGGCTCGACAATCCCGGCACAAAACTGTCCAGCGTTAAGATGATCCAGCCGATCGTACTGCCCCTAACGGTTTCTGTTTGCAAGTCATGGAGTGCTGTTGTGAGCAATGGCTGTAAGGCAGGGGCGAGTCCAGGTTCGGCATAGTGGGCGATCGCACGCAAACTGGCTCCCTGTTCCATGAGCCATGCCAATGCTCTCGCATCGCGTGGCGTAGTCTGGTCGAACGTTAGCGATCCAGTATCAACATGAATACCCAATGCCATAACAGTGGCTTCAGCAGCAGTCGGTGTGAGCTGTTGTGCCTGAAGTTGTTCCACCATTAGCGTTGTTGTTGCGCCAACCGCTTCTACATGACACTGTGTGGCGGCAATATCAGACTCCATACCAAGATGATGGTCGTATACAGCGATCGTAATGTCGGGCAACGCCAGCCACTCTGCTACTGCTCCCAGCCGATCGCGCACCTGGGTATCGACTACCGCAATCGTCCGAATCTGGTCTGGGTTCACCGATCGCCGCTCGATCAGTGCATACTCATCACGATGCAGCGCCAGAAAATCGCGTACAGCAGCGTGTGCCCCACCCGCCAGCACAATCCGCGACCCTGGCAGCAAGCGTGACAACCCAACGGCAGCACCAAGCGTGTCGAAATCAGCAGTCGTGTGGCAAAGAATGAGATCCATGAAGGGGAGGGGTTTGAGCTGTAAGGGAGAAGTAAGGTGGAACGGCTAAAGCATGAAGTATAAAAACTTAGCCTTGAGCCTCTCGCCTTTAGCCTTGAGCCTTCATCTTCTGTGTACCGTTTTCTGATAGCTTACTAATCAAGGGAGTAAGTGCGATCGCCTGCATTCATAACCTTACGTTGTCTAACTCTATCCCCGTATCGGAGAAGCGGAAATTATGACCATCGTCTTTCAGATTTCCCTGGCTGCTTTAGTGATTTTGTCGTTCATCTTGGTTGTGGGCACGCCTGTCGCTCTGGCAACGCCGCAAAACTGGGATCAATCCAAGCGTCTTATTCTGCTTGGTTCTGCTTTGTGGACAGCGCTGGTGCTGCTGGTCGGAGGACTAAACTACCTCGTTGTCTAATTGTTTCTAGCGTGTTAACGATCCTCCACCATAAAAACACTCGCTTAAGATCAGCATACGCCTATCGGCTAGAAGCAACAGCTTTGTAAGCTTTAAGCTGATAGGACGGGTTTCTAACATTTAAGTTAAGCAGCATGGCAGTTTTTGAAGGAACGTTCACTCACACCGATCGAATGCGGTTTGCGATCGTCATCGGTCGGTTTAACGATTTGGTCACGAGCAAGCTTCTAGAGGGCTGTCAGGATTGCCTCAAGCGACATGGCATCGACATCGATCCTAACGGTACTCAGGTTGATTATGCCTGGGTACCTGGTAGCTTTGAAGTGCCTCTAGTCGCTCGTCAACTAGCATTAACAAACCGCTATGATGCGATCGTCTGTTTAGGTGCCATTATCAAAGGGCAAACACCCCATTTCGATTATGTGGCAGCAGAAGTGTCTAAAGGCATTGCTGCCATTGGTTTTCAAACTGGTGTGCCAGTCATTTTTGGTGTGCTGACGACCGATACTATGCAACAAGCGCTAGAGCGAGCTGGCATTAAAAGCAATCTGGGCTGGAACTATGCCATGAGCGCTTTGGAAATGGCAAGCCTGATGAAGCAGGTTAAGAGTGTTGGCGCAGAGCACTATGGCAATCATTTGGAGGGGGCAACTAATGCAGCGCTCCCAGCAGCAACAATCAAAAGTGCGGCGGCAGAATCAGCAGAGCCTAACGAATTTACCTGAGGCACTAGTCCAGCTCAATTCCTAGCGCTTAGAAGCGCTCTGCTAGCTGTTCTGC
Organism: Phormidium sp. FACHB-592; assembly: GCF_014695795.1. Taxonomy (NCBI): domain Bacteria; kingdom Bacillati; phylum Cyanobacteriota; class Cyanophyceae; order Oscillatoriales; family Oscillatoriaceae; genus Phormidium; species Phormidium sp. FACHB-592. Next base: position 16,943 of record NZ_JACJOZ010000078.1, on the reverse strand, counting down.
CTTTTGCTGAGCTTGGGACTTAGCTAAACGCTCTTGTTCTAGCTCCTGCTTTGCCTGGTCTGCTTCTGCCTGAGCTTGGTGTGCTTCTGCTTTTGCCTAAGCGATCGCTTCTGGAAGAGTTGGCACTATTTCACCCTAACCGTGAAGTAGCGCAACTGGTTAGCATTTATGCCGAGGTAGAGCTTAAGTTCTTCACTCCGACGCCAACCCTGCTCATTCGGAAGGATGGCTTCGTAGGCACGTCCAGCCAGCCGAAAACCCTGAAACTCCAACGTCTCTGGCGAAAACTAGAAATACTCCGGTGCACGGAAGCGGTTTTGGTACAGGTCTTTCTTTAAAGTGCTTGAAATGCAAGAACTAACAGCCGATGTTTTAGTCGTAGGTGGCGGCACGGGCGGTACAGCAGCAGCGATTCAAGCCGCACGACGGGGCGCCAAGACAATTCTAGTTAGCGAGTTTTCTTGGCTGGGCGGAATGCTAACGAGTGCAGGCGTGGCAGCCCCCGATGGCAATGAGTTAATAGCTTTACAAACGGGTATCTGGGGCGCTTTTCTGCAAGAACTAACGCGACGACAACCAGAGGGTTTAAACCACAGCTGGGTTAGCTTCTTTACTTACGATCCCCGCGTGGGCGCTCAAATTTTTGCCGATTGGGTTGCTGCCTTACCCAACCTCCAGTGGATCGCAGGGCAAACGCCAGAAGCTGTCTTTGTACAGGAGAACCGTGTTTCTGGAGTTGCTTTTCAGGACTACACAGTTCGCGCCAAGCTGACGATCGATGGCACTGAATTGGGAGATTTGCTGGCTCTTGGTGAGGTGCCTTATCGCTGGGGGTGGGAGCTACAAGCAGAGTTTAGCGAACCTAGTGCTCCGCTTCATCGAAACTCATTGACGCAACAGTATCCGGTACAGGCTCCAACATGGATCGTTGTAATGCAGGACTATGGTGAGGGCGAGACAGCTCCGGAGATTCCGCCTCCGCCTATGGATAATCCCGATCGCTTTGCGGGTGCGTGGGATAACTATGGTGGCGATCGCTTTCTTAACTACGGACGCTTGCCCGGAAACCGCTTCATGATCAATTGGCCCATCAAGGGAAATGATTATGGCGAAGGGGTCGATCGCCTGCTTTCCACCGAACAGCGTCGGGAATTTTTGTGTGAAGCGCTATGGCATACACAAAGCTTTGCCCGCTTTATCCAGATGCAGCTCGGTCGTCGTTACGGGTTAGCAACAGATATTTTTCCTGTCGGGGAAAGAACTGCAAGTCTTGGTGGTGGAGCATATGCGCTGCATCCGTATTACCGGGAAAGTCGGCGCATACAAGGCTTAACTACCCTACGTGAGCAGGATATTCTACCTCTCAATAAGGGCTGTGTTGCGCCACTGCCTATCACAGTTTCAGCACAGGGCTGTGTGCAAGCAGAGAATGTCTGTGATGCGATCGCCGTTGGTAATTATCCAAACGACCACCATTACCCTAGCGGCGACATTGCGCTGAAACCAAAGTCGATGCGCTGGGGCGGTCGTTGGACAGGAACCCCCTTTACGATCCCCTATCGATCGCTAGTGCCCATCCGCACCGATGGCTTACTAGCTTGTGAAAAAAATCTTTCTGTTTCCCACATGGCAAATGGTGCAACGCGCTTACAGCCACTTGTGTTGGGGATTGGGCAGGCGGTCGGTATGGCGGCAGCGCTTTGTGCTGAACAGGACTGTCAGCCCCGTGAGTTGAACGTCCGCTTGCTGCAAGAGGCGCTGTTGAATGACACGATCGCGCCCGCTGCTGTCATTCCTCTACTGAACTTGCCTACTAGTGACCCCGATTGGCGCTACTGGCAGCGCTACTATCTTGATCACCCAGAGGCATATCCCGCGGATGGTTACTGCTCAAGGCGAACCGTAGGCAATGCTGCAAGCAGTCCACAGCCACTATCATCGGTATCTGCCAGAGCTTCTGCCCCACTCGACGTTTACGGCACCTTCCAAAAAAATGATGAACAAACTTACACACTGCTGGTAACAGCACCGATCGCGCTTCAAGGTCAGGCGTTAAAGCTTGTCACCTTAGACCACCACGTCAATCAACAGTTTCTAGCTACGATGCCGAAACAGCAAATGAAAGTGCTGGGGAGTATAAATACATCGGGAGGATGGCTGCTGGCAGAGGCGATCACCAACGTCTAGCTATTGCAGAAGACGCCGTTGCCTCAAGTTGCAGCCACTCACTAAGCATCAAGAAACTAACAATGCCAGAGAACCTATTGGAATTGACCACGCAGTGGGCGTGGGGTTCCCTGGCTAGGCTTCTCCCCCAAATCATCAGCCACCGTTAGCATCGTTGGTTTAAAGCGCTTAAGCGTAACTTTAATACCCTGGGCACCTTCCTGCTCCAGATCTTCTACGTAGCCACTTTTGGCAGCGGTAGCAGCTTTTGCACTTAGGAAAGGACCAAAGTAGTAGGTGCAGTTAGGTGTCTCTGTAATCACTTCAACCCACCAGGCTAGCCCGAACAAATTTAACAGATTAGTCAAAAGCTCATTCATTCAAGTCTCTGTTCATCTACTGTTAGTTTACAAAAGTGTCCGAGAGCGCCATTCAAGCAACCTGTAGCTGAAACTCTACAGGTTAACGTATCGTTCGCAGCTTATTTTTTCAACCGCATTTCTTTTTCTACTGTATCTATGTGCAGCGTATTCGACCAGCGCTGGCGAAAGATTTCATAGAGTGCCATGCCTGTAGCAACTGAAGCATTCAAGCTGGGTGTATGTCCACCTAGTGGAATGGAGACAAGACTATCGCACGCGCGCTGAGTTAACATACTTAACCCCTCGCCTTCTGCGCCCACTACTAGCACCACTGGCCCCGAAAACTTGACAGTATGCAGTGCCTGACTACCGCCGCTAGCTGTGCCGTAAATCCAGAAGCCTGCAGTTTTCAGTTCTTCTAAAGCGCGACCTAGATTGACAACTCGTGCTACTGAGAAGGTTTCTAGCGCTCCAGCAGCAACTTTGACAACCGTAGAGGTAACTCCAACCGCACGTCGCTGTGGGATCACTAAACCTTGTGCACCTAGTGCTTCGGCTGTACGGATAATGGCACCCAAATTATGGGGATCAGTAATACTGTCTGCCACAATTAGTACGGGTTGATCGGATGCTACTTTTGCTTGCTCGATTAGGTCTGACAGCTCCATGTACGCATGAGGCGCAACTTGAGCTACCACGCCTTGATGGTTGGCTCGAAAGGTAAGCTGGTCAAGCCGCTGCGGTTCTACTTCATCAATGACAGTACCGTTGGCTTTTGCCTGACCAAGCAAATCGTGAAAACGATGATCGTAGCGGAGCTTGGCTGTAATCCAGATGCGGTTGAGCGATCGCTGCCCTTCAAGTGCTGCCAGAACAGGGTGACGACCGTAAATCAAATCGGCTTCTTCAAACGATGTTGGCACAGCGTTCTCGGGAGCGTAATCTGACCCAGATGGCTTTGCTTCAACAGGTGGCAGCGATCGCTGAGAGCGGGACGCAGACTGGTCATAACGGGACGACTCATAGCGTGGCGAACGTGACTGTCCTCCCGATCGTCGTCCTGGCAGTTCCCTGTTTCCTTCTCGTGATGGTTGTGGTCGGTCCGATCGACCGCTCCTCCTTCCTTCTGAGTCTGGTCGTGGTCGGTCTGATCGTCTCTCGGCTTTAAAGTCAGCACCTTCATGGCGTCGCGGTTTACCTGCTTTAAAGTCACTGTCGGCTGACCGCAATGGTCGGGGTCTATCTGCTCTAGAGCCAGCCTCTACGTCACGTCGTGGTCGATCTGATGTCGATCGATCTGCATCGCGTCGTGGTCGATCAAATTTGAAATCAGTTTTTGCTTCCCGGCTCGGTCTCGGTTTGTCAGCATTGAAATCGACGTTGGCTGCTCGCGCTAACCGCGGTTTACCAGCTTTGGCAGGCTGAGGATGTCCCTTCGCTGCTGGTTTAATACGGGCTTTAGCAGCGCGGGTCGGTAAGGCTCGTGGTTGGGGATCGGAATGATGTTCTTTGGCAGCCATGATGTTGCAGGGGGGGTAGCGAATGAGCGATCCTAAGGGTTGGAGTCGCCTGATTAAAGTTAAAGCTTGCTAGCAGCTAGGCAGACGGCTCAAGTTCTAGTTGTGCCAGTAAATGTGCTAGCCGTTGTAGGTCAGTTAGGTAAAGATAGCCAATCAAGGTTTCCAAACTGGTCGCCTGTTGATAGACGTTGAGTTCAACCCGCTTAGGATGTCCAGTTGCCGCATTGCGCCCCCGTTTCAGGATTTCTAGCTCCGGTTCTGTAAGCAAGGGTAGGAGCGATCGTAGATGGTCAGCCTGACGTTCTGCCCGCACTTGAGCGACAACCTGATTGTGGTAAGCCTGGAGCCGTTTGGGCGGCATCAGGTAAGCACGGCGGATATAAAGTTCGTAAACAGCGTCTCCTAAATATGCCAGAGCCGCCGGAGCAACTTGCTGGATCGGTGTGTCTGGCAATATTACTGGGGGCAGCAAAAGAGGAAATTCGCTCTGCAAACGCTTCTCCCTAAGCAACGATCGCTCTGTATCTCTACATCACGTAAGGTGTTTGTCTCCGTCAGCGTCACCTCACAGTAGAGGCTTTGATGCGGCAATCGGCTCGGTCTAAAAGCGACTGTTGAGCGCTTCATATGAAATCAGCTTATCCATACTAGCCGGATTTTTGCACGGCTAACAGCGTATTACTGCTCAATCATACTTATAGGACTTACGCAGGGCGAAGAGAGAGGGGAACTCCAAGCTAACGAAAGATCGCTAGAGTCAAGGGATGAGAGACGCCATAATGCAGAAAGTCTACTACTGCCCCCGGAAGCTAATCGCCAAGTCGATGATTCTGGGGGACAACCGCCCTACCAACGAGTCACTGTCCTACCTTGAAGTGCGACCGAACTGGAGCAGGGCAAAGTTGTGAACATCAAAAGCTTTCCCAAAGACCATAAAGGACGGGGTTGCTGGGTTATGGTGTCTACCCGCTTTACGGCTGTCGTTGTCACGAACGCTTGAGATCAACGGGCGACCGAGGCAATACCACAGGCATGTGGCTTTCGTAGGGAGCTTGAGCCATGCACCGCGAAGGTAAACCGATGACGAGTTGAGAGGCGTGTCACTGCTGCAAAGCACGGATTTAGCGCAGTTATCTTGGCTGTGCCGTCCTCGTTTGGGTCTGTCTCCACACTCTTGCCAACCCAGCCCATCAGACGATGGCTCAACTTAAACATGGCTTACTTGATGATGACCACTGTCAGTAACTCAAAAAGCTGTCTCTTACAGTAGCTTTTGCGTAAGTCCTAATTCAAACATTCCATCCTAACCATCACTAGGAGACACTTCGCCCTTGAGAGCAAGAGCAGAGAAAATGAAGTCCTCCTACTTGATTATTTCTGCTTGCAACAATAGTTGAAAAGCCTGACAAACGCGCAGAAATAAGATAGATATAGCAAGGGCATTTTAAGATCCCTGGTTCAACACGTTGTCCACTGCTAAAAGTAATGACTGTTAAAAGTAATGGCTGTACTGCTCTAGCGCGTGAACGCGAGATTGAGAGCGTAGCTCACTCTAAATACGGAGTGTGAGACTAACCTGTAGACTTTTTGCAGAGAATAGTGGGACAGGCTTCTAGAGGCTCTTCCACCGCAGTAGAAGGGTACAAACATTAGGACACTTAAGTAATGCCAGAGAACTGTGCATACTTTTATGCAGCCATGCCGGATGGAAGCAATGTCAGATTGAAAAACGATTGCTAAGTGCTGGATCTTGTTAATGGTTTGAAATCTATGTGTGTGGGGTATGTCGTGCAGAACAGACAAAAGTTAGGGTTTTGGGTCGGCAGTTTGGCAGTGATCGTACCGCTCTCTATAGGGTTTCTTAGCCCAGCCTGGTCATACGAACCGGATACTGCCCCTTCTACTGAGGAACCGTCAGGGCTATTGCCGATGAGTTGCCAGCCCACACAAGCTACCCAGGCAATTGGGTTAACTCGATTTGTCAGCGATGTCACTCAAACAGCAGCAATGATTGAGCAGCCTGCGATCGGTATCGAAACGCTGTTTGGCAGCATAGCACCGCAGATGCTTGCCTATCTAAGTGCACCCGCATTCCCAGATATTCATCAACGCGCACGTTCAGCCAAGGTGCCTGTGGTGATGTATCACGACATCCTTCCAGAAAAACAGGTCTTTTTTGATGTCACCCCTGAAGAATTGGAGCAGCGCTTCCAGGAAATTAAACAGAAGGGCGTGACACCGATCACAATGGATCAGTTGGTCACACATCTGCGGACGGGGCTTCCCCTGCCCGAAAAACCGATTCTGCTGACGTTTGATGATGGCTACAGCGGACATTACGAGCACGTTTATCCGCTGCTGAAGAAATATAACTATCCGGCTGTCTTTGCAATTTACACAACTAAAGTTGGCAAAAAAATCGGGCGATCGAGCTTGACATGGGAGCAACTGCGGGAAATGGCAAAAGACCCGCTGGTCACAATTTCTTCTCACAGTGTTACTCACAAGGTGATGTCAGGTCTCACCAAAGAGCAGCTTCAGCTTGAAACCCAAGAATCGAAGCGCATTCTGGAAACAGAGTTGGGTGTGCCCGTGCGTTATTTCACTTATCCCGAAGGCAAGTTTGATGCTCAAGCTGTTGAAGCCGTAAAAGAAGCGGGTTATGCAGCCGCACTAACTATGGATGACAACGATGAGCGTCTTGCAGGGAAATCAGACAATTTGCTAACGATCGGGCGTGTTGGGCAATCGCGGTTGCTAGAGATGTTAGATGTCGCCTGGGGCGGAGCCAAACTGCCTTCTTGGAGCCAGTCGTTCGACTTTACAGCACCGGTCACCCGTACTGATGCAACGATCGACAACACGCCATTTATCTTTGTTTCAGGTGGCAAACCCATTACAATTCATGCTCGCACACGTGCTCAAGTGCCAGAAATTTTAGAAGGCACAGAAGCGATCGCTGCTGTTGATGGAGGCTTCTTCTCGCTAGAGTTTCTAGACTCCAATGCGATGCTGGGTCCGGTCTTTAGCCAGTCAGAAGGCACCTTCATTCCTGGTAAGCGGGGCGAAATTCCGTTTCTAGATCAGCGTCCCTTGGTGCTGATAAGCCCGACAGCGGTCAAGTTTGTGCCGTTTGACCACAAAAAACACAATACGCTCGAAAGCATTCAAGCCGAACTGCCCAATGTTACAGATGCGTTTGTAGCAGCAGGCTGGCTAGTCGAGAATGGTCAAGCACAGCCACTTGAGCGCTTTGGTCGTCTGTATAGCGTGAACGAACTACGCCATCGCGCGTTTTGGGGCATTAACCAGGCGGGTCAACCTCAAATTGGAGTGTCTACCGAGCCGATTGGTTCAGTCGATTTAGGAGCAGCGCTAGCCAAAGCAGGCTTTCGTCATGCTGTCATGCTTGATTCCGGTGCCAGTACATCCCTTGCTTACAAGGGCGCTTCATTAGTAGGCTACACGCCCCGCCCTGTACCGCATGTTGTTGCGCTAGTACCACCTGCTAACGAACTAAATACAAACTGTGCATTAGTGTCTGCTCGCTAAAGTAAGCGTTAGCGTATCTTAGCCTCTCGCCTTTTGACCTCCAGGAACTGGACTTCTGGAGGCAAACCATCCTGTTAAAGCTTCTACTATCTACTGGCTGCTGGCTGTCACTTGTTATGACTGCTGCTCATTGAAGCGCTTTCATTAAAAACTCTGCCAACTCAATCAATTGCGCCTTATTAAACGCTTCTAAAAGCGCTTTAGCAGCGGCTCTTGGTTCAGCAGGAATGGTAATTTGCTGAGTTTTGGTGACGATCGCCTCGCGTGCCATCGGTTGTGGTGCAGCAACTGGGGCAGGTTGGGTTACGGGTTGCGGTACTGCTTTTGCGGTTGGTGTAGAGGTTACAGTCGGAAGAAGCTGCTGCAATGCGCTGCTAGGAGCAATTCCATTCGCTTTGCCGCTGATCAGTAGATCACCAGCTAATTTAAGTTCCTTGATGACCAATGGAGCCAGCGTTGCATAGGCATTACGACCGACAATAGCACCATGCACTGCTTGCAACAGTTTGCGCCACTCAGGTGCGTTATGTAGCTGCACCATCCGACTACATAGCGTTGCAAGCTGCTGACGATTGGCTGGCGTATCCCCTTGCTTGAACAGTTGCAGCATCATTTTCAGGGCACCGTTGAGCCGATTCGCTAGCTCTGGGTTTGCAGCCGCAGGTGCTGCTGGTTTAGACGCTGTCTTGCTTGCTTGTACCAGGCGATTGAGATAAGTTTGTAATTCTAAAAATGTTGGTTCCGCTGCCTGCACTGTCTGAGCGGCATCTTCTTCTCGTAACCCATAGGGCGATTGCAGACCTTCGACCAGCTCTTTAAGAATGTCAAACCCTTGCAAAAACAGGTTCTCCAAGTGTTGGTCAATCGCCACAGGGTCGTCAGTCAGTAGCTTGAAGCAATCTTCTAAGTGATGCCCTACTTTATGAATGCTGTTAAAGCCCAACATGGCAGCACCGCCTTTGACGGAATGAGCGGCACGAAACAGTTCATTAAGCCGTTCGGTGTCGCCCATTGTGGCTTGTAGATCTAACAAGCCCTGCTCGATCGTATCGAGGTGCTCTTTTGCTTCCTCAATGAAGTAACCCAAGATTTGCTGCTGTTTCGTCGCCTGCACGAGCCTATCCCTCAGAGTGCTAACTTTGTACGAGCTTAAGTGGTCTGATACGCTACATCCTCTTTGTCAGTGTTCCCATTCTTTAAACGCTCTTATCTTGCTTTAAATTTAGAGCTGCGGACAGGTTGCATTACGGTCGCAGTTTTCTTTTGCTTAAGCATCTCTCCAAATAGGTAGCTCTTACAGCTCACCTCATGGCTTATAAGCAGGATATTTAGCGAGTTCATCCTTAGCTCTACCCTAAACAGGAACCAGTTTGAGGGCCTGTAAACTGATTTATACAAACGCTTAAACTATCGATGAACTACGTGCCGTGGAATACAGAGGTAAGGTCAACCACTATTCCTTTGCTTGCAGTAATGTCTTAGTCAAAATCGTTATGACTATGATATAGTCTTAACAGTTCTTAAGTTATCGGTTGTTGTGCGTACCGAATCAGTGCTGGGTTAACTTTACAAATTTTTCTGCGAGCCAAAGGCGCTGAAAAGATCAAGACGCACCCAATAAACCTAAATGTAAGGAGACTGTATATCTCATGACTTATGAAGCATGCTTGCGCGTCGGGCAATCCGCTCCCGATTTTACGGCGACAGCTGTGGTAGACCAAGAGTTTAAGACGATTAAGCTGTCTGACTACCGTGGCAAGTACGTTGTACTCTTCTTCTATCCGCTCGACTTCACCTTTGTTTGCCCTACTGAAATTACAGCGTTCAGCGATCGCTTTGATGAATTCAAGCAGATTGGTGCTGAAGTGCTGGGTGTTTCAGTTGACAGTGAGTTTTCCCATCTTGCCTGGATTCAAGCCGATCGCAAAAGTGGTGGTGTTGGCGATCTAAATTACCCGTTAGTATCTGATCTTAAAAAAGAAATCAGCACTGCCTATAACGTCTTAACCGAGGATGGCGTTGCTCTACGTGGTCTGTTTCTGATTGATAAAGATGGTGTGATTCAACACTCCACCATCAACAATCTGGCATTTGGTCGTAGCGTTGATGAAACCTTGCGGACTCTACAAGCAATTCAGTATGTGCAATCTCATCCTGATGAAGTTTGCCCCGCTGGCTGGAAGCCTGGTGAAGCAACAATGAGCCCTGACCCGAAGAAGTCAAAAGAATACTTTGCAGCGGTGTAGCTGTTAAAGCTTAGTGTTTGTTGGTGAGTCCGTAGCCGATGCTTGTTTCCTAGTAGACAGGCGGCTATGGACTTTGCCTTTTATAATTAGTTGAAATGTTGTATCAAGTCTTATCACCGTTTCATGCTGACTTCTACGGATTTTAGCGGGCTGCTAAATCAGCGTTTTTTCAATAACTTTTTGCCGATTCCTGCTACCAATACGCTGGCAAAAGGCATGATTACGCCCAATTTTGAGCTGCCGGATGTTACCAACGGGCGATTGATTAAACTGACAGATTTTCGACGACGGCGACCCGTGGTGCTGGCGTTTACGCGCATTTTTACTGAAAAGCAGTACTGCCCGCTTTGCTTTCCGCACATCAAGGCGCTGAATGAGCAGTACGAAGCCTTTCTCGATCGTGATGTTGAACTGTTGCTGATTACAAGCACTGACCCAAAGCAAAGCAAAACGGTTGTCAAAGATTTGGGTTTAAAAATGCCTCTTTTAAGCGACTCAAGCTGTAAAAGTTTTCGTGATTATCAGACTGGGCAGGCTCTTGGCGCACCGCTTCCAGCTCAATTTGTGTTGAATAAGGTCGGGCAACTACGCTACAAGCACGTCTTCTCATTCCTGGATCAAAACGCCAGCATCGAAACCTTACTGAGCGTTGTTGATCGACTTTAAGGGACACAAACTAAATCAAGCTAGCGATCGCCTTTTGTGTCAAATACGCTGCAGGGGTGTAGCAGCGTTGCCGCCTTTGCATTGTGAGCCGCTCTTAGGCGGTCCCATGCGTCTACACTCTATCTGGCAACATGACTTGAAGTGGTTGCTCTTGCTTGGTCCCCAATCCTTTACTGAAGCGTCAACCGTTTATCTTGCCTTTCAGCCATACAAACATTGCTACGTTCACCCCCTTAAAAGATGATTTATGGCGATGTGCGGTAGTTGGGCTGAGGTGATACTGCGTTTTCGGGCTGCTCCTGTAACGGTGGACGTAGAACTAGATAGACGATCGCGCCCAGTAGAGGCAGCAATGCCACTGCCCAAAACAGTCGATCGTCTGTAAGTTCACGTCGCGTCATATCATCGCGCAACAGCGCTGGAAACAGCACGGAAAGTAAACAAAAATCCAGGCTCATTACATGAGTAAAGCGGCTCGATCGCCACTGCTCCCCAAAGTCTGTCCAATCGCCTTGACTAATGCCGTAGAACAGCAAGCCGAGCGTAGTGATCGCTAACGCCAGCCCTAGCCACCGCGAATCCAAAACTTTGAGCCACCACGTTTTCTTACCGCTAAAGGTTCCGTTTGGCTCTCGTAATGCTAGGTAAGGCACGATCGCGAACGCGCCGACAGCAAACGATGCCGTTGCAAACAGCCAAGCCGGAATTTTTTGCATCCTGCCATCAATTAACAGCAGACAACTATAAAGCATTGGTAGGATGCCCATCAGATTAAACAGCGCCACAATCAGTGGATTGATGCCTGCAATCTGCCCAGTTGCAAGGTGCTTAATGAGATCGAAGGTATCGGGGCGATCGGGTGGAGCTAGAAAAAAGGCATATGTCACAAACCCAATCCACACAAGCCAAAAGCCAATTCTGCTCATACTGTTCGTTTACTAATCAAGAAACAATATTATTTTTTCCTTTTACACTACACGTTAGTTCATGCTGCCTCTGCAAAAACTTGCTGCCTCAATGAAAAGGCTATGGTAAGATCATAAGCTGCGACCCTATATCAACCAGGAAAAGACACGAGCTATGCCTCTGCTGCAACAGCGAAAACAAGAACTCATCTCTGACTATCAGGTTCATGAAACCGATACTGGCTCTGCGGATGTCCAGGTTGCTATGCTTACCGAGCGCATCAACCGCCTCAGCTTACACCTCAAGACCAACAAAAAAGACCATGCCTCTCGCAAAGGTTTATTGCGGATGATTGGTCTTAGAAAGCGCCTTCTGTCCTATATTCAGAAGCAAGATAATGCTCGTTATCGGGCATTGATTACACGGCTAGGCGTTCGCGGTTAACTGTTCGCAGCTCAATCAGGGATTGCTTTATGGCAGCGAAGAAAAAGAAAAATCAGGTTAATGCCACTTCTACTAGCAAGGAAGTGGACTCGGCGAATCAGTTGCCTTTTGAACCAGTGCGTCAAAAGGCATCGAAGCCGACTGCCACCACTGCTATTGCGCAGAGCAAGACTCCCCAAAGCATACCAAAGGCAACGAAAGGGCGTTCCAGTCGTGCATCTACGCCATCAAGCATTCCCGAGATTGTAAGCCGTCGTATGGTCAGCCGAGCGGCATTATATTGTGGCGTACCAAGTGTCTTAGCACTGCTGACGTTTGTTGTAAGCTATCTCGCGATCGCCAACGATGTGTTCCATCCGCCGACCGCTGCAGTTTTGCTGGTCAGCCTTGGCTTTTTTGGTCTAGGTGTGCTGGGTTTGAGCTACGGTCCTCTTTCTGCCTCTTGGGACGAAGAACGGGTTGGCAACTTGATTGGATGGAATGATTTTAAGCTCAACTTTGGACGACTTCGAGACTCTTGGCGTACGGCTAAAGCCGCTAAAGAAGATTGATCCGTTATCCTTAGCCTCTATTTGCTTTCAGTCATTTGGCTGACACTGCTAGAAGGTAATTGAACCTAAAGTAGCGATCGAGTCATTTTTATTAATGACTAGTGCGGAGATCGCTGTGAAAGGTAGCTTTAACCTTAAGAAAAGTATCATTTACGACATACAGATAAAAATTTGTTAGTCTGCTCATGTCTTCTGTGTTGACTTCCTGCCAGTTTTTAGGTGGCATCATGTCGACTATTTGAGCCATGATTAGCATTAAAGTGATTTTCCCAAAGCAGCTCGCTTAGTTTGCTCTAGCGTACGTTTTATACATTGCCCCAGGCTCTCTTGCAGCGCCTGCCCAGTTTTTTGTCACGCAACCCATCTATTCACTTACCAGCAGGAACGTAAACCAATGATTGTGGTTATGAAGATTGGCGCTCCAGAAGCCGAAATTACTCGCCTCACTGACGAGTTCTCCAGCTGGAGCTTGAATCCAGAAAAAATCGTTGGGAAGCATAAAGTTGTTATCGGTTTGGTGGGCGATACGGTTGAGATGGACCCGCTTCAGATTCAGGAGTCAAGCCCCTGGATTGAGCAGGTGCTACGGGTTGAGAAGCCATACAAGCGCACCAGTCGAGAGTATCGTCATGGTGAATCTAGCGAGGTTGTTGTCCCGACTCCCAATGGAGATATTGTCTTTGGTGAAGGGCATCCTCTTGTAGTGGTGGCAGGTCCTTGCTCCGTAGAGAATGAGGAGATGATCGTCGAGACAGCGCGACGGGTCAAAGCAGCAGGCGCACAGTTCCTTCGTGGTGGTGCTTATAAGCCTCGTACATCGCCCTATGCGTTTCAAGGACATGGCGAAAGTGCGCTTGGGTTGCTGGCAAAAGCACGGGAGGCAACAGGTCTGGGCATTATCACAGAATTGATGGATGCAGCCGATTTAGAGCTTGTGGGCGAAGTCGCTGACATGATTCAGATTGGTGCCCGTAATATGCACAACTTTTCGTTGCTGAAAAAGGTTGGCGCTCAAGATAAGCCAGTGCTATTGAAGCGGGGGATGTCAGCAACGATCGAAGAATGGTTGATGGCAGCCGAATATATTCTCGCTGCTGGAAACCCGAATGTCATTTTTTGTGAGCGTGGCATTCGTACTTTTGATAACCAATATGCACGGAACACTTTGGATCTATCCGTGATCCCAGTACTGCGATCGCTGACTCACCTGCCTATCATGATTGATCCCAGCCACGGCACCGGGCGATCAGAGTATGTCCCATCGATGGCAATGGCAGCGATCGCAGCAGGTACGGATTCTCTGATGATTGAAGTGCATCCAAACCCCAAAAAAGCCTTATCTGACGGTCCGCAATCGCTCACGCCCGAACGCTTCGATCGTCTGATGCAGGAGCTTTCGGTCATTGGTAAAGCGACTGGACGGTGGTTGGCTGAACCTGCTGTCGTTGGTGTTTAGCTTCAACTAACTGACCTTGTAACCAAACGTGGCACCCAGGCTAACTTATTTCTGTCTAGCCTGGGCTCCAACCATCAAGCAAGCCCTTCGTTTATTTTTTGTGGATTACCAAACGGCTCGAAGTTTGCTGGTTAATCAAGGGATGGCAACCGAGCAGAATCCCGATGCCTTGATTGTGCGCTTGCAGCAAGGGCAACCGCCGATCCCTGGTCAAATTACATCGCTCTTATTAGCGCTCAAAGTCGTTTTTGAAGCACTGCGAGAGGCAGATGTATTTGAGCGAGAACTGGTTGGCTCACTCTATCTTTTAGCAAGTGAGAGTCGTCAGCAGTTTGAACGCGGTCTGCGATCGGGAGTTGCCTGGCCACCCTTGTTAGATGAAGACTTGAACCGCATTGCCGCCGCAGTAAGAAGTATTTTTATAGGCACATGGCAGGGCTAACGCAAGCAGATTCGTGATCGTCATAGCATACAAAGTTCTAGCTTCTCAAAGAACTCTTAAAACAACAGTCTGCTATTACAGCAGCAGTTGGCATAGGACAAAACAGAGTGTGGCACTACCCAGCGGCACTGTCAAATTATCAAGCCCAAATTTTGAGAAGGCTTCCAGCCCAGTCGCCACGATCGCAACAACGAGTGAGATCAACCAGGTTTGCCAGATTGCGCCTTGCACAGCCAGCAAAATTAAAAAACTAACAAGAGCACTTACGATCGCCATCGTTAGTGATCCTTCCCAAGTTTTCTGCATATCCCAAAGCTTATAGGAATGGGTACCAAAGCGCTGACCAACTAAGGCTGCCAACCCATCACCCCACGTCATCACCAGCACGCCCAAAGCAGCATATTGTGGCTGCTGAATTGACCAAAACCAGGCAACTAAAATGCCAATGCTCAATGCATAAAAAAAGGTGCCAAGACTCTTGCGCCCAATGCCATTAATACTGGGCAGGATGGGCAAGCGATAGGAAAGAAAGGCGATCGCGCTAAACACAACTGATGCGCCAATGCCTAACCAGGCGGGCACATGAAGCCACCACGCTAGCAAAATGACGTTACCAGTGCCAATATGCACCACCTTTCGAACCACTTCTGAGCCTGTATCAGTGTAGCGGTGCAGCCATTCTGCTAGTAAGCCAAGCAAGCCAATCCATGCCCCAGTAATCGCAATTTGTAGCCAGAGCGGTGGCACAGTAGAGAACCAGAGCGGCGCAGTCATCAGAGCAAATGCATGAAAGAGTCTGTATGCTTTCACTGTAGTAGAAATTGCTGTGTGATCGCGAGTTGACTGCGATTCTGCCTCACGACGGCTTTCAAAAGGTTGCAGGACGATATACTGAAACCGCAGTCTTTACGCTACTTGCTCAGGCTTGATGCCGAGATTTCAAAGGGCTACTAGTTCTTCTCTCACTGCCATTACGATCGCACACAGAGGTTTTGCATGAAAGTTGCTATTACGGGTGCAACAGGCTTTGTTGGCAGTCGCTTAATTGAGCGTTTACACGCAGATGGACATACAGTGGTAGCGCTGGTCCGCAACCCTGAACGAGCTTTGCAGGTGTTTCCAGCTGCCGCATTTCCCAAAGTCGAGACAGTTGGTTATACCCCAACGAAGCTCGGTGACTGGCAACAGTCACTTTCAGGGTGTGATGGGGTAGTAAACCTAGCAGGCGAACCGATCGCCGAAAGCCGTTGGACACCAGAGCGCAAGCAGATGATTCTTAATAGTCGCAAACTGGGAACGCAAACATTGGTTGCGGCGATTGCCCAGACGACTCCTCAACCCTCTGTTCTAGTGAATGCATCTGCGATCGGCTATTACGGCACTAGCGAAACTGCTACGTTTGATGAAACCAGTGCTCCTGGTGACGATTTTCTGGCTCAAGTTTGCCAGGAGTGGGAACTTGCAGCGCAGACGGTAGAGCAAGCTGGCGTAAGGCTGGTCATTCTACGCATCGGTATTGTGCTAGGTGATGGTGGAGCGCTCGCTAAGATGATTCCTTCTTTCAAGCTCTTTGCTGGAGGACCGATTGGCACGGGTAAGCAGTGGTTCTCCTGGATTCACCGCGAAGACTTGGTGAGTCTGATCCTGCAAGCCTTGACCAATACCAATATCTCAGGCGTTTACAATGCAACGGCTCCAAACCCAGTTCGTATGGCTGAATTTGCTAACACCTTAGGTTTGTTGCTAAAGCGCCCCTCCTGGCTTCCTGTGCCTGGCTTTGCCCTTGAAGCACTACTAGGCGATGGCGCAAAGGTTGTATTAGAAGGTCAACAAGTACTGCCAAAACGTACTCAGGCAACTGGTTTTCAGTATCAGTACCCAACAGTAACGCAGGCAGTGACAGAAATTTTGGAGTAAATAGGCATCGTTGCGCAGTCTGAAGTGATAGTGCTTAATCCACCAGCCCATTCTTAAAAGTTGGAAGGCAGTTAAAACACAAACTTATCATCCAGCCTGCTGACGCTTGAGTCCGAGACGTACATACTGTATGCGGTTTAAAGGTTGCTAGTCGAGCGATCGCCCCAGCGCTTAGCAACCCAACTAATTGCACCACTTAGAAGCGCACCCGCCATCAAAATACCCAGTGCTGGAGTAAAAACAGGCTCCCAAAGCTTATACCAGAGATCAAGCCCAAGCGGCACCTTTGCGGCACGACCAGCGACTGCGATCGCAAGCCATACAAAACTAAACAACACTAGAAACAAATCCCACATTAACGCCACATTAAGCCACTGAAGTAATCGCTCTTTCATAGACCTCGCATTCCAACCTTACATAGATATTATCCTCGGTGGGGGTTCAAACGTAAGAATTTCAAGGGCTATCAATCGGTCTGCCTACAAGCTCAAACAGATCTCAGTAGTAAGATGATCCTTGACGACTCTTTACATTCCTTCACAAGTCGGCTAAAGTAAAAACATATTATCCCCGTGCCTCGGCACTCATCCAAACCCTAACGGACTTATTACCACTATGACTACGACCTTACAGAGACGCGAGAGCGTCAACGTGTGGGAGCAGTTTTGCAACTGGGTAACCAGCACCGACAACCGACTGTATGTCGGCTGGTTCG
>NZ_JACJOZ010000077.1:0-24076 GCF_014695795.1 Phormidium sp. FACHB-592 | reverse complement strand
TTCTTCGTCGGTTGTTCGATGAACTGTCGTCCGCAGTCGTGGCATTTGAACCGTTGTTTACCATTGTGGATACGTCCGTTCTTGACCGTTTTGACGGACGCACAAAGGGGGCAGGCAGGCATAGGAGGAGAACAACTCTACTTCTCTATCATTACATCTTGAGCACTACCTACCTTCTTTCTCAGAAAGCTCCTAGCAACTAGCTCATGACTGTCTAATCAACCCGTTCGAGCTGCCAGAGAATCTGGTTGCCTTCGCGCCTGACGCGCGATACTACCCAGTTTCGCCAAACCCAGTTGTCACCCCGACTTGTAACGGCGCTGGCGTTGACATCCATCAGGTCGGCTAGTTCCGAGCTAGTGATTAAGTAGCCCTTGCTCGAAAATTCGTCGGCGAAGTGTAGCGTGTCTACCAGGTCACGCAGTTGGGCAACTCTAATTTCGCGCGGCAGGTTATCGATCGCATCAGTCTGAGCGTGCGAATGAGCATCCATCGTGGGATTTACTACCTATTGCTACTGGCTTGATGGTTAAAGAAAATTTTATGGTGACTAGAGCTTAACCCTGCAATGAGCAAGGGGTTTTAAAACTAGACTCCAATCTTAAGATACTGCGATGAATCAAAAGGTTTGGTACAAAACTGTTGGGTTAAAACATGAGCCTTTACAAAAATTGGCTTTTCGTAAAGTTGCTTAACAAAGAGACGCTCTTTTGCTGTTGGTAGCTAGAGCGTCCGTTGCCACTCCGGTAGCTGCTTGAGGTCAGGCACTTTACCAAGCGAAAAGGCTCGGGCGATCGTGTCACAGCGTTCGTTACCGACATTGCCAGTATGTCCGCGTACATAGCGCCACTGAATCTGCTTCGTATTAAGCACATCTAACTGCTGCCACAGTTCAGGGTTTAGTACCAGTTTGCCAGTCGAGGTTTTCCAGCCTTTTTTCTTCCAGCCATGAATCCACTGCGTAATGCCGTTTTTAACGTATTCGCTATCGGTATATAGCTCGATCGGCTCTGTATAGCCAACGGTCTTGAGAAACTGGAGGGCGGCGATTGCCGCCTGCATCTCCATCCGATTATTGGTTGTGTGTGCCTCAGCTCCACCCATTTCATGTACCGAGCCGTCGGCAAAATAAACGACTGTGCCCCAACCGCCCGGACCAGGATTGCCAGAACATGCGCCGTCAGTATAAATTGATTGGATTTTTGGGCAGTCAGCCATGAGTATGCGATTATCAAATGACTCCTCAGGTTAACATACAGACGCTCATGGCAAAGGGCTCTTCAGCTTTCAGCTTACGTTTGTCACCTTCCTGCCTAGAGCAGCCTGATCGCTACCCTACAAACTCAACTTTGATCGGATGGTTTAACTCTAAGCAGCAAAAGTAGTTCATATGTTCGCAGTAGCTATCGCTTACGCTAGAGAATAGAACGTTGCTGTAGACCGATGACCTATCAACCGCTACATCACAAATATCGTCCGCAAACCTTTAGTGATCTGGTAGGGCAGGAGGCGATCGCCACTACGCTCACCAATGCTCTACACCAGCAACGGATTGCACCGGCTTACCTTTTTACCGGCGCAAGAGGCACGGGCAAAACGTCCAGTGCGCGTATTCTGGCAAAATCACTCAATTGTCTGGCGTACGAGGTGCCAACGGAGCAGCCCTGCGGTGTGTGCGAAGTTTGCCAGTCGATCGCCAAAGGTTCGGCGCTAGACGTAATTGAAATTGACGCTGCCAGCAATACAGGCGTAGACAATATGCGAGAGCTGATTGAGCGATCGCAGTTTGCGCCTGTGCAATGCCGCTACAAAGTGTATGTGGTGGATGAATGCCATATGCTCAGCACTGCGGCGTTTAATGCGTTGCTGAAGACTCTTGAGGAACCGCCCAACCGAGTCGTGTTTGTGCTGGCAACCACTGATCCGCAACGGGTATTGCCAACCATTATTTCGCGCTGTCAGCGGTTTGATTTCCGACGCATTCCACTGATGGCGATCGTGCAGCATCTCACAACGATCGCAGCTAAAGAAGCGATTTCGATTACCCAAGAGGCGATCACCCTGGTTGCCCAGATCTCTCAGGGTGGGCTGCGTGATGCCGAAAGCCTACTGGATCAGCTTAGTTTGCTAGAAAGTGAGGTATCCGTTGATAAAGTCTGGGATCTGGTTGGGTCAGTGCCAGAGCGCGATTTGATGGACTTGCTGGAGGCGATCGCTCAAGACAATCCCGAAACTCTGCTTGATAGCGTTCGGCGGTTGATGGATCGGGGGCGCGAACCGCTGATTGTGCTGCAAAACCTCGCCAGCTTTTATCGGGATCTGCTGATTGCCAAAACGGCTCCAACTCGCAACGATCTGGTAGCACTGACACCACCGACATGGGCAGCTCTTTGTAGCTTTGCCCAAGCCCTGGATGTGCAGACGATCCTGGCGGGTCAGCAACAGCTTCGCAGCAGCGAGGATCAGATTAAAAGTACGACTCAACCAAGGCTCTGGCTAGAAGTCACGTTGATGGGCTTGCTGCCATCAGCGGTCAGTAGTCAGCGGTCAGCCGTTAGCGCTCAGCAGTCAGCAGTCAGCAGTCAGCAGTCAGCAGTCAGCAGTCAGCAGTCAGCAGCAAGTGGGCAAACAGCTAGTCCATCGCAGGCGGCTAATGGGGGAGCAGCAGTACGTCCACCTATACCGGCAGCAACACCTTCACATACTGAGGCACTCGTGCCAAACGTAGCAGAAACCGAAGTTCCTGCGATTGAGAAGCCTCTGCCAGTCAGCCGTCCTGCCGAGGTGTCAGCAGCATTACCAGTTGCAACGAGCCAACCAGCCAGCTATCAGGGCAGTAATCTCAGTGAAACCTGGCAGCAAATTCTGAGTCATATTGACCTGAAGGGCACCCGCGCTATGTTGAGCGTAAATTGCCACTTACTGAGCCAGAATGATGATGAAATTCTGGTCGGCGTGAAGGCTCAAAGTATGATCAAGATGATCACGGGCATGATTCCGCAGCTTGAGAAAGCGTCTGCCAAAGCCTTTAAGACAAAAGTTAAAGTTGCACTCCAGGTTGTAGAAGCGACGCCTCAGGTGGCTCAAACAACGCCTCCGCCAGAAACCGTCGATCGGCTACCGTCTTCTGACACCGATCGTCCTGCACCAGCCAACGCATCCATGTATGGGCAAGCAACCAGTGGGCAGGCAACTGGTTTTTCTCAGCCCAATCAACCAGGCGCAGACTTTCCGCCGAAACCCACTAACCGCGTTGCCGAAGGATCTGTTAGTGATTCTCCTCCGTTGTCTACCTCTGAGCGCTGGCAGCAAGAAGACGAAGTAACCCTCGCTGCCAAACAACTAGCTGATTTCTTTGGCGGCAGAGTAGTCGATATGAGTGACAGTGACACCGTAGCAGAAGCCCCCAAGCTAGCCGAAATGGACGCAGCTAGCCTTAAAGCTAAAGCAACAGAAGAACCAGAAGAAGATTTAGATTCAGACGACGATGTACCGTTTTAATTCATGCCATTCTTTAGCACTTCGTCGTAGATGTGTTCAAGGCGTACAGGTTGACGGGCGATCGACTCTAAGGGAATGCCATCAAAACGATCAATAAGATCCTTCATTTCTAGTGCTTCTGGGAGCCAAAAGGCAAGGTCATCACCATAGCGCCGACAGGGAAAGCCGAGGGTTTGGGCGCGGGCGATCGCTTTGTCTTCAGCAGTTGTTCGCACCACCACAATTTCTTGGGCAGCAATACATTGCCGCAGAGATGCAAGGCTACCCTCTGCTACAAGACAGCCCTGCTTAAGGATGCCAAGACGATCGCACAAGCGCTCCGCTTCGTCTAACAAATGTGTGGTAAGCAAAATGGTCATGCCCTGGTTCTGCAACTGTCGAATGAGCCGCCAGAGTTCGATCCGTGCTTCAATATCTAGCCCAGTGGTTGGTTCATCTAAAATCAAGAGTTTGGGGTTATGCACCAGCGCGATCGCTACACTCAGGCGACGTTTCATGCCACCACTTAAGGTCTCAGCAAGACTCTTGGCGCGCTCCAGCAAACCGACAGATTCTAGGCAAGCAGGTACCTGTATACGGCGTTGCTGCCGTGAGATTCCGTAGAGCCGTGCAAAAAAATGTAAATTCTCTTCGCAGGTCAAGCAAGCGTATTGCAGGTTCTCTTGCGGTACTAAGCCAATTAAGGATTTCGTTGCGTCCGAAAGGGGACGATCGCAGATCGTGACGCTACCACTATCAGCTTGCAGTAAATGACAAAGAATACGGATTGTTGTGGTTTTTCCGGCTCCGTTAGGTCCCAGCAAGCCATACACCTCACCAGGGGCAAGATTCAAATTCAAATTATGTAAAACCGCTTTTTGACCGTAAGCTTTGCACAAATTGGCAATTTGCAGCATAAACGCTACCGCCTCCTCTCGCTGTTAAGCATCTGACGATACGTTAGCCAGCCCACGCATACCATCACGCTTGCAAAGCCAACCAAAAACCATAGGTGCGGTGCAAGATCACCTCGATCGCTGTCTTGTGCGATCGCCAACGCCTCAATCATGTGGTAGATCGGGTTGAATTGAGCCAGGTCTCGTAAGGCTACGGGAAAAAACTCGATTGGAATAAAGGCACCACTTAGTAAGAGTAAGGGCACGCCCAGCGCCGCTATTAGCGCGTTCACATCTTCAGTACGGCGAGCCAGCTTTGCCCCAATGCAAAAGCCAGTGCCAACATATGCCACCATGCTCAAACTGATAATTAGTAAACCTAAAGGCAGCGAACCCGTAAATTCAACACCAAATTCAGCACCCGTGAGGATAGCGATCGCGTATACCAGCAGCATTTGCCCCAGCCCGATCGCCCCATACGCTAAGAAAATCCCCATAAAGTAAGACGCACCCCGCAGTGGCGAAATCAGTAGCTGTTTCAGTGTCCGCTGTTCGCGTTCTGCCACGATCGTCGCGATACTACCACCCAAACAGCTAAAGAACAGCGCCGTGCCAACCAGACAAGGAGGAACTGCCTGGGCAAAGGCAGCAGCAGTAGAAAGCTCCGATCGCTCACTCAAAATTAGGCTATTAACAATCAAAATCGAAGCTGGAAAAATCGCCCAACAGATGAGGCTGACTTTGCGCCGCCATAATTCCAACAAAATCCGCTGCGCGATCGCGGTCGTGCCCAACCAGTCACGGGTTAACGATCGTTTTGTTTGTCCTTGCATAGGCTACTGTAGTGCTGTGAAAAAAAGGGAAGAATCTGGCTGTTGTTGGCAAGGACAATTAAATGGTTGCTAGCAAGCAAAATACCCGTAGGGGCAGTTTAACAACAAGGTGAGCGGCAACGGTAAAGGCTCTAGCAGAACGCGCCTTTCTCAACAGGACGTAGGCTCGGTTTTAAGCGTTAATTGATCGATAAGGGCGGCTGCTACCCCTACCTTGATTCAGCAGCGTTACGTTTTGTGCCCGTCTGACTTATGTTTGGCAGTTGCCACCAGGGCACATGAGGATATTCATGATGTTCTCGGTGATAGCCAAAGTGGTAGCAGGTAAGCAGTGACCAAACATATGGGCGGTAGACACTGTTCGCCCGAAAGGGATTTTGATAGCCGTTCAGTGGTTCGCGGTGCACCAAAAACGTGCCGAAATAGAAAAGCTGTGCCGAACTTAAGAGCGATGGCACTGCCCAAAACACAATTAAGTTCACTTCAGAAACGTGCAGCACGCGACTTAGAAAGTGATACGTGCCTGTAATAGCGAGAAACTGCCACCCACTCCAGTAACGATGCATAAACCGTGCATACCAAAGCAGTCCATGCGTGTCTTTGCCATTGTGGAAATCAGGGTCGTTCTTACTAGCAGGATACTGATGGTGCTGCCAGTGCGCCTTGCGTAGCTTCCGATAGGGCAACCAGCCATAGAGAAGCAATGCCAGGAAGCCGATACCGTGGTTGAGCTTAGGATGCTGTGGCACAACACAGTTATGCATCGCATCATGAGCCGTGATAAATAAGCCAGCGTAAAGAAACGTTTGCCAAAGTACAGCGAGCAGCAGCAAAGGCAAAGGCTGCTCGTCTAACCGGAGTAACACTATTAAACTGGTGAGCCAGACCATGATAATGGTGCCCGCGATCGCTAGCCCTCCATAACCGTTGTTATGCGGGGTGGCTTGCGTTGATCGCCCAACCTGGTACAGATCGTCTTCGAGTAAAGTCAAACGTTGCTCCAGCACTAAAGCGTACATTCGTCTAACACTGTAATGCTTTAGTACGAAAGATTACAAATAGTTAAGCAAATTTGCCTTAATCCTACGCTTTCTTCTTACCCAGATTTCTAGGGTTTTAGCAATTCGATCGTTCCAGCAACCTAAACAAAAACGTAGGGACAAACAGCTGTTCATCCCTACGTTTTTGCATCACCATGCATTTGTTACCAATATTGCCTGCTGTCATCGGCACCGCAGGCTTCTCTTGCTGCTCTACGCCGCTGCTGCGACCTGATCTAGCAGGCTATGCAACGTCTTGCCTTCGATAACCTCTGTTTCCAGAAGCTGATTCGCGATCGTCTCCAGCAAATCGCGATTGGACTTGAGGATATCTAGCGCTTGTTGGTGAGCCGTTTCCACAATTTCTCTCACCTCACGATCGATCGCTTGCGCTGTTTCTTCACTCATGGCTTGTCGCGGATTCGGCGCGCCATCGTTTAGGAATGCAGCTTGCTGCGGTCGTTGGTAGGCTAGAGGACCCAGCACCGTGCTCATGCCATAGGTGGTCACCATGCGCTCTGCAAGGTCGGTTGCCCGCTGCAAATCGTTCGTGGCACCAGTGGTAATGCTGCCAAAGACAACTTCCTCAGCCGATCGTCCACCAAGCAAGGTCGCAATTTGACCCCGCAGTTCCGCTTCGTCCATAAGAAATCGATCTTCTGTTGGGAGTTGTAGCGTGTAGCCTAACGCCGCCATGCCACGGGGAACGATCGAGATTTTCTCTACCTTCCCGCCGCCAGTCATCAAAGAGCCAACGAGCGCGTGACCCACTTCGTGATAAGCGACAATCTTCTTCTCTTTGTCGTTGAGTACACGGCTTTTCTTTTCTAACCCTGCCACAACGCGTTCGATCGCTTCTGCGAAATCTTCTTGTGCAACCGTTTGGCGCTGGTTTCGCGCTGCCAACAGTGCTGCTTCGTTGACCAGATTTGCTAGATCGGCTCCTGCAAAGCCAGGGGTGCGTGTGGCGATCGCTTTCAAATCAACATCTGTACCCAGCTTGACTTTTTGAGCATGGATCTTGAGAATCAACTCACGTCCTGGTAGATCTGGGCGATCAACCAGCACTTGACGGTCAAAGCGACCTGGACGTAGCAATGCAGGGTCTAGAACTTCAGGACGGTTCGTCGCTGCCAGTACAATCACTGTCGCCTCACCAACGGCAAAGCCATCCATTTCGGCAAGCAACTGGTTCAGCGTTTGCTCCCGTTCGTCGTTACCGCCGTAAAAGCCACCGCTATTACGAGACTTACCGATCGCATCCAATTCATCAATGAACACAATGCAGGGAGCCTGTTTCTTCGCCTGCTCAAACAGATCCCGCACACGCGAAGACCCTACGCCTACAAACAGTTCCACAAACTCAGAGCCAGAAATGCTAAAGAACGGTACGCCTGCCTCGCCTGCCACCGCTTTTGCTAGCAGCGTTTTGCCTGTCCCTGGTGGACCAACCAACAGTACCCCCTTTGGAATCCGTGCCCCAATTTGGGTATAGCGCCCTGGAGCCTTCAAGAAATCGACAATTTCAACCAGCTCAGTCTTCGCTTCTTCAACCCCTGCCACATCAGCAAAGGTAACTTTTTCTGATTCACCTTCTACATATACTTTGGCTTTGCTCTTGCCGATCGACAGCACGCCTTGCGGTCCACCGCCACCGCTACGTCGGATGAAAAACTGCCAGATGCCTACAAAAATCAGGGGTGGAATCACCCAGCTTAAAAGGCTACCAATCCAACCATTTTTGGGTGGTGGCGCAGCCGCAAACTCAACGCCTTTTTCCTCTAGCAATGTGGGTAAGCCTAGATCAAAGATAGGTGTCGTTGTAAACACTTGCCCAGGCTGCTCATCACTCGCTTTTAATTGAAATTGAATCTGGTTTTGACCAACTTGCGCTCGTTGAACTTCACCTTCCTGAACTTGGTGGATGAAGAGGCTATACGGTACTCCAGGAATCTGCGGTCCTAAGATGACAGGCAGTACAAAGTTTGCAATCAACGATAACCCAATGAGCACCAGGAAGATGTTGCTGATCAGTCTGGAGCGTGGCGGAGTCGGTTGTTCTTTAATCGGCATGGTTTATCTGAAAGTCCTAAAAAGTGATGCGGTACTGTCTGTGTGTAAAAGCCTAAAGTACCTGCACTCCAGCGTCTTCTAACTGTGGAAGGAGTGTGCTCGTTGCGAGGTAATTAGAGCCGCAAGATGGAAAAAGCGCTACCTCTCGCTGCTTGCGGTTTACCATCAACCAATACCTGGTTATAAGAAATTGCTACAAACGACAGCTCCAAAAGTTGTACGGCGGTATTTTGGGTCAAAACGCTCGACCTAAACAAGTAGCCTTTTGTGCTGCTCTAGCAAGGTTAGACAGTAACGCCCTATAAACAAATGTAACAAATTATTTACATAGCTGACGGTTTTCGATCGCCGACCCACTTTTTTCTCACTCTGATGCTGCGGGTATCAGCGACAAACTTTTATCAAAAAATAATTTATTCTGCTTAACTTACACCCAGGATGTGCTAAAACTACGGTATCTCAATCAAAAAACAGGGTTTTGGTCAGTTTCATTTTCTAGCAGCTAGGAGCTTAGACCGTGGGGATTACCGTTGAAAATGTATCAAAGCAGTTCGGCACATTCAAGGCTGTTGACGAAGTCAGCGTTGAAATCAAGACGGGCTCGCTAGTTGCTTTGCTGGGACCATCAGGCTCAGGCAAATCAACGCTACTGCGGTTAATCGCTGGGCTAGAAAAGCCTGACAGCGGCAAAATCTTGCTGACTGGCAAAGATGCAACAAGCGCTAGTGTGCAAGACCGCCATGTCGGGTTCGTCTTTCAGCATTATGCCTTGTTTAAGCACTTAACCATTCGCAAAAATATTGGTTTTGGTCTCGAAATTGCTAAGTGGAAAAAGAGTCGGATTGACGATCGCGTGAATGAACTGCTGGATCTGGTGCAGTTGCGAGGCTTGGGCGATCGTTATCCCTCTCAACTTTCGGGTGGGCAACGGCAGCGTGTGGCGCTTGCTCGGTCATTGGCGATCGAACCAAATGTCCTGCTGCTCGATGAACCATTCGGTGCGCTGGATGCCAAGGTACGCAAAGATCTTCGTGTTTGGCTGCGGCATCTTCACGACAAAGTGAATGTCACCACTGTGTTTGTCACGCATGATCAGGAAGAGGCAATGGAGGTTTCTGACGAATTGGTGGTGATGAATCACGGCAAGGTTGAGCAGGTTGGCAGTCCGGCTGAAATCTACGATCATCCGGCAACGCCTTTCGTGATGGGCTTTATTGGTCCTGTTAATGTATTGCCCAGCCACTCCCAAATCTTTCAGAGCAATGGTATTGACCCAACGCGCTCTGAAACCTTTTTGCGCCCTCACGATATTCTGATCGAAACGGTGCCTGAAGCAGCAAGCGCCCCAGCAACCCTTGAGCGCCTGGTGCATTTGGGCTGGGAAATTCAGGCAGAATTAACGCTGGAAGATGGACAGGCGGTTAACGTCTTTCTTACACGCGAAAAGTTTGATGAATTAAACTTGAAACCCAAACAACGGGTTTACCTGAAGCCGAAAAAGGCAAAGTCGTTTGTCCTTCAGGATGCTTGAGAAACGCACCACTTAATGGCTGACTCGTGATTAAGTGATAGCAGTCCTTCTGTAAGATGGCTGGAGGATCTACTTACAGGCTACTCCAGCATTATCATCACGAATGGCAAGAGCACGCAAGCTAGAAGAGGCACTAGCGGCACTAAGCCAACTCGCTGACCTAACCACTGAGGCAGCGATCGCTACGCTGCGACAGACGCTAGCAGGCAAATATGGCGTTGCTATTGCTCAGGCGAGCCGTCTTATTTGCAAGGCTGAAATCTATAGTTTGGTGCCCGATCTCGTTAGCTCCTTCGGTCGTTGCATAGTCAAGCCTGAAACGACTGATCCCGGATGCCTTGCTAAAACGGCGATCGCCGAAGCGCTGTATCATCTGGACTACCGCGAGGAAGCACTGTTTCTGCAAGGTATTCGTCATCTGCAGATGGAGCCGGTATGGGGCGGCAAGGAGGATACGGCTCCAGCGTTACGAAGCGTCTGCGCCTTAGGTTTGGTGCGGATGAATTACCCGCAGATGTTGAGCGAACTTGCCGATTTGTTAGCGGATGCTAAAGCCGAAGCACGCATTGGGGCAGCACGAGCGATCGCCTATACTAACAATCCCGAAGCTGCACCACTGCTGCGGTTACGGATTCTGGTCGGTGATGAGCCACAGGTCTTTTCAGAGTGTCTGCTGGCGCTGCTCAAATTAACTCCAGTCGCAGCGTTACCGCTGGCTATACGGTTTCTTGATCCGCCAGTCGATCCACTTGTTCCGCAACGCGCTACTGAAATCGCAGCAATGACGGCTCTGGCACTGGGCGAATCACGTTTACCAGAAGCTTTTGACCCGCTGCGGCGCTGGTGGGAACGATCGCGTGATGACGAACGACGCCAAACCGCTTTGCTGGCAATCGCGATGCTGCGGCATGACGAACCACTCGACTTTCTCTTAGCGATCGTTGCTCAAGGACGGCCTCAAGATGCAACCGATGCGATCGCGGCTCTCAGTCTCTATCAGCAGGATGCGGTCTTGTGGCAGCGTGTCTGCCAAACGATGTCGCAGCGTCAGAATGGCAGTGAACCAAGCTAGCAGATGGCACTAGCTATGATTGACCCTTTTTTGACGTTGAGACTTTCACAGTTGGGCGAACGATCGTCACTGCTAGACAACTTGCGTACTTGCACGATCAGCTCATTCGCAGTTATAGTTTAATAGTTCGAGAATCCTGAACAATTAAATAAAGTGATTCTGTATACCTTAGAAAGGTATTGGTGTTGTTTGGTCACGCTACGTCAAATGCAATACGCCTCTAACGACTCCCACAGCTGCAAAACCGCTGTTGTTTATAACTGATTCATCCACTCTGGAAATGCACTATGAGCGCTAACGCGAATCTGTTTTCACCGTTCCAACTGGGTCCCTATACGCTGCCCAACCGTATTGTCATGGCACCGCTGACCCGCAATCGTGCTGGCAACGGCAATGTGCCAACTGCGCTCAACGCTACCTACTATGTTCAGCGAGCCTCAGCAGGATTGATCATTGCAGAAGCAACGCAAGTAACCCCTTCTGGGCAAGGTTATCCAGCAACTCCGGGCATCCATTCACCAGAACAGGTTGAAGGCTGGAAGCTGGTGACAGAGGCAGTCCATAACCACGGCGGACGGATCTTCTTGCAGCTTTGGCACGTGGGACGAATTTCGCATCCTTCGTTGCAACCCGACGGGGCACTGCCTGTTGCGCCTAGCGCGATCGTCCCTGCTGAAGGTACAGCCTCTACTTACGAGGGTTCTAAACCTTATGTCACTCCGCGTGCCCTGGAAATAGATGAGCTACCCGGCATTGTTGAGCAATATCGTCAGGGTGCTGCAAATGCCCTAGCTGCTGGTTTTGATGGTGTTGAAATTCACGGAGCCAATGGCTATCTGCTCGATCAATTTTTGCGCGATGGCACCAACAAGCGCACCGATGCCTACGGGGGCAGTATTGAAAACCGTGCCCGCTTATTGCTAGAAGTTACCGCAGCCGTTGTTGATGTTTGGGGCGCCGATCGTGTCGGTGTCCGTCTTTCACCTAGCAGCACCTTCAACAGTATGTCGGACTCTGATCCAAAGGCGACGTTTAGTTATGCGATCGAGGCGCTTAATCAGTTTGGGCTGGCGTATCTGCACCTGCTAGAACCCAGCGAAGCGGATGCCCGTCACGGTGGCGCCCTGATTCCAACGTCGTATTTCCGTCCCATCTTTAAAGGCACACTGATGACTAACTGGGACTACGATCGCGACAAAGCTAACGCTGCGATCGCTAGCGGCGATGCCGATCTGGTGTCCTTTGGTAAGCTCTTTATCGCGAATCCCGATTTGCCAGAGCGCTTCCGAATTAATGCGTCACTGAATGCACCTGATCCATCAACGTTTTATGGTGGTGGTGAACAGGGCTATATTGATTACCCAGCACTTGAACTCCAAACACGCTAGGGCAAGAGAGCAGCAATCACTGTTGAGTTGAAGCTTATATAGGTGGATGGGTCGATGGCTCGTCCACTTAGCCAGACTCAGGTGTCCATCTGCATGAATAAAGCGCAGCCAAAAACGCAAAACGAGTGAGCGCTTTAATCCATCTACCTAGCTTTGCAAAATTTCCACCACGATTACCCCTATCCTGCCTTTTTGGAGATGCGATTATGGACTTGAAATTAGCAGGCAAGACGGCCTTAGTCAGTGGTTCCACTGGTGGCATTGGGCTGGCGATCGCTCAGGCGCTTGCTCAGGAAGGCGCGTCAGTGATCATCAATGGGCGTTCGGAGGAGCGCGTTAAGCAGGCGATCGACACCATTAAAGCGTCTATGCCAGATGCCAGCCTATCTGGTGCTGCGGCTGACCTGTCCACGCGTGAGGGCGCGGAGCAACTTTTCCAGCAGGTGCCCACGATCGATATCCTCGTGAATAACCTGGGAATCTTTGAGCCAAAAGCGTTTGGAGACATTACGGATGAAGATTGGCTGCGCTTTTTTGAAGCAAATGTCTTGAGTGGGGTGCGCTTAAGCCGCCAGTACTTGCCTCAAATGTTAGAACGCGACTGGGGACGGATTATCTTCATCTCTAGCGAATCAGCAGTGCAAATTCCAATCGAAATGATTCATTACGGGATGACCAAAACGGCGCAATTAGCGATCGCTCGTGGTTTAGCTGAAATGACTGTCGGCACTGGTGTCACGGTCAACTCTGTCCTACCAGGACCGACTCGCTCTGAAGGCGTGGGCGATTTTGTTACCCAAATGGCAAACGATCGTGGTGTCACGGTGGATCAAATTGAAAAGGAATTTTTTGAGTCCGTTCGCCCCTCCTCACTCATACAGCGTTTTGCCACTGTTGAAGAAGTTGCTGCTCTAGTAACGTATGTCTCCAGCCCAGTGTCATCTGCAACAAACGGTGCTGCTCTGCGGGTTGATGGCGGTGTCGTGCGATCGATTCTCTAATCGTTCTGACAGTCGCTTTACCCTTCTTAAGTAATGGTCGCTAGACGTTGAAAATCAAAGGTTTTTAAGGTGTCAAGAAAGGCGAAAACGGCTGGAGTGTGGAGCGCTTCAGCAACCGTAGCGACACCAATTACCCGTTTCAAAGGCGCTGGCAGTGGATAGACGTGCAGCGAAGAGGGAATTGGCTCTGCTGCCAGCCGAGGCAAGATTGCTGCCCCCAAACCTTGCATTACCATACTGACAATAGTCGAGTCTTCTTGAATGCCGCTGGCGGTGTTCATAGGGGGAGCGATCGTGGTCAAATGTTGGTGCAGCAAGCGCCCACAGGGTAGGCATGGCAAAAGAATCAGCGCGTAAGCAGCTAACTCATCCCAAGTCAGGTGAGTGCCTCTAACACAAGCACTAGGAGGCAGCAGCACAACATAGTCATCGCGCACGAGTTCCCAAACCTCAAACTCTGGACTCGTTGGCAAATAGGTAATGCCAATATCGGCACGCCCATCCCGCAGCGTCTGCTCAATATCCAGGTAGTCAGGACGTTCGATGATAGTGATGCCAATGTTAGGAAAGCGATCGCGAAACCGGGCAATCACTACTGGCAGTAGATGGGTTGCCACACTACGAAACGAAGCAATCCGCACTTGTCCACCGTCCAGCCCCTTTTGTAGGTTGGCTTCTTTCTGCATCAACTCTAGATGCTGCAACGACTGACGGGCATGGGCAACAATGCGTTCTCCAGCAGCCGTCAAGACAGCACCCCGACGACCTCTGGCAAAGAGAGTTACTCCCAATTCGGCTTCAAGAGTGGCGATCGCATGGCTAATCGCTGGCTGGGATAGATTCAACTCTAAAGCTGCTTCACTGAAGTTGCCATAATCTGCAACTGCCACAATGGCTCGGAGTTGAGAAAGCTTCATCATTTCTATAAATCCTATCTATAGAAGCTATACACACCATCATTTGATTGTCAATCTGAGCACTGCTAGCCTACAGGACACAGATTCATTTTAAGAAATCCTTCTATGAACAACATTGAGTCATGTTTGCAAGCAGAGATATTAGGTGCAGTAAAGGGCACGATCGTTGCGCCCCATCACCGTTTCTGGTCAGATTTATCTTTCTGTCAGCGGCTCTGGTCGTCTATCGCTCAGATGCTGTCTCGCACGGCTGAACTGTGCGTTTGGCAACGCCTCGATCGCTTTGGTAATCGCTACTGGTCCGCTTATGACCCTGCAACAGGACGATCAAACACCTCTGGCTCTGAAGCTGAGATGAAAGCCTGGATTGAGGAGCTTCGTTACCAAAAATGACCCTTACACTTATCATTGGCAACAAAAACTACTCGTCTTGGTCACTTCGTCCCTGGTTAGCAATGCGACAATTTGGGGTTGCATTCAACGAGGTTCAAATTGCGCTTTACACTCCAGAATCCCGTCAACAAATCCAACGCTATTCACCTGCCGGAAAGGTGCCTGTGCTTTTGGATGGCACGATCGCGGTTTGGGATTCTCTGGCAATCTTTGCCTATTTGGTTGAGCAATTTCCAAACTTGCCCTGGTTGCCAAAAGCCAAAGCAATACGCGCGATCGCTTACTCCATTAGCGCTGAAATGCACTCCGGTTTTCAGGCTTTACGGCACCATATGCCGATGAACTGCCGTGCCAAATTTCCCGGCAAAGGCATGACCGCTGCTGTGCAGACCGACATCGATCGCATTACAGCTATCTGGCGCGAGTGTAGGCAATTATGCGGCGAGCATGGATCAATGCTTTTCGGTCAATTCACGATCGCCGACGCAATGTTTGCCCCCGTTGCCTTACGGTTCGTCACCTATGACGTTTGTTTAGATGCTGTTTGTAGCCAGTATGTTCAAGCAATTCTTGCACTGCCAGCTATGCAGGACTGGCTTAAAGCTGCTGAAGTGGAAGCAGAGACACTGCCTAACTTTAACTATTAGCATTCAGCAACATTAAAGGATCGATCGCTAACTTTATATCTAAACGATCTAGAGATAATTTTGTTGGTTAATTGCCAGGTAGACATTAGTCCAGAGTCACTAGTACATCCTCAAAAACGGTTTCTCTTTAGCTACTCACTGCTCCCATGTACCGAGCGATTGCAGTCAGCGCAACTTGCCCACTTGATCACAGGTCTTCGACTGTTCTGACCATTCGTGCAACAGTGGTTTCGTGCCATCCTCAACTCATCTCAAAGTACTACGGCTCACGTCACACAAGCGTCTGAATTCACGATCCGATCGATGCTCTAACTTGATAAATCGTCTCACTACGTCTCGCTTTCACTTCGATCCGAAAAGCTACCGCCTTTTGCTTATTGAGCTTGCAAGCGTCACACCTTCTTCCTCTTGGTGCAGGCGGTCTACTGCACCATTGGTGACAACACACCTGGTTAGGGCACTCTCTAGAAAGAAAGTGTTCCCAGTGCCTTAATGCTATGACCATTCGTAGACGTTTTTTTCTCCAGGCGGGTGCAGGTACATTGTTTGCCTCCATGATGCATGGCTGCGTCAAAGCACCCCAGGACAGGTCGGTTTTCAACGTCGATACAACGCTGCTGAACCAAATCAAAAAACGCGGCTATTTGCTTGTTGCGACCGAAGACGACTATCCGCCGTTTGAGTTTTTGGTGAACGGTAAGCCAATTGGTTTTGATCACGCCTTACTCGATCGCCTCAAAAAGGTCGTACCGTTTGAAATTCGGCAAGAAATTCTACCCTGGCAGGGCATTCTTCCAGGCGTAGCAGAGGGTAAATATGATGTTGCGCTCACAGCCGCTGGCATTACGGATGAGCGGTCAAAATGGCTAGACTTTACTATGCCGATCGCTGAATCTTCGATCGCTTACATCAAACGCAAAGATGACGCCTCAATTCAGTCGCTACGCGACCTTACGGGCAAAACATTAGGGGTGCAACAGGGCGGCGTTTCGTTGGCGGCTATCCCTGATCTTGCTGCCACACTAAAGCAACACAAGGGCACATTAGGACAGGTGCGGCAGTATCGAGGTTTTGCAGAAGCCTATCAAGACTTACTCAATCAGCGGGTGGACGCAGTGTTGCACAACATCGTCTCGCTCTCGGTGTTGGTGAACGAAAAACCTGCCATCTTTGAGCTGGGTGAGCGTGTGAGCCGTAAAGCCTATGCTGCCTGGGCAGTGAAAAAGGGCAATCAAGGGTTGCTCGACCTGCTGAATCACTTTCTTAATAACCTGCGGGAAACCGGTGAACTTGAACCGCTGCAAGCAAAGTGGCTCAAAATTACCTTTGAAAATTTACCGACGCAACCGCTTTTACCAGGCGATCGTTCCATACAGTAGCAGACCCTTCTTCACTGGTCTCATCCCCTTAAACCAACCTCATCCCCTTCATTGGAGAAAGCTGGCGTCACAAGCTTGCTTTTCACAGTAACGCTATGCAACTGGTTAAAAACGTCTCTAAATTACAACACACTCTTTTAGCACGGCTCCTGATTGGCGGTACAACCTTAGCTGTAAGCCTGGGAGCCTACTTCAGTTACCAGGCTGTTCGTAACGTCATGCTGGAAAGCCTGAAGAAAAACGCTTTTTTGGAAGTGCAGCAAGGTGGGGATAATATCGATCGCTGGCTGGCAAATTTGAAAGTGCATATCGAAACGCTGGCTCAGACAACGCCAGTAAAATCGATGCGTTGGTCCACTGTCGAGCCATACCTGAAAGCAGAGGTTCTGCGCTTTGGTGACATTTACGCACTGGCACTTGCCAAACCCGATGGTCAGCGTGAGGTGACTGGCGGCACCCCTGCCCAAATCAGCGATCGCGCTTTTTTCCAAAAGGCAATAGCAGGGCAAACAAACGTGAGCGACCCGCTGATTAGTCGGGCAGCTAATATTCCAACCATTGCTGTTGCAACCCCGGTTCGACAGACCTTTGACACCACCAGTAAGCCTCTTGGCGAAATGCATAGCCTGGTGCGGCTCGACCGGATCTCACAAGTGGTCGATACCGTCAAATATGGTGATCACAGCTATGCCTTTGCGCTCGATTCGCAGGGAAATGTGATTGCTCATCCAAATCCAGCCTTTATTCCAACACCTGCAAACCCATCTTTTAACCTGGTTCAGACTGCCGATCAGCACCTAGCATCGATCGCGCAACGACTGGCAAAGCGCCAACAGGGTATTGAGTTATTGCCACTCGACGGCACCCAAAAATACATCGCGTATTTGCCCCTTAAAGAAGCCGATTGGTCCATTGCACTGGTCATTCCCCGCGAAAATATTGAAGCACAACTGCGATCGCTCGACATTATTGCCTTTGTAGTCGCTGGCTTGGCAACCACCATGCTAGCTGTACTCTGGCGAGTGCAAACGCTCGAACAAAAGCAGCTTAAAAAAGCCAATGAGCGTCTGGAACATCATGTAACAGAACGCACTGCTACCTTGTCAGCCACGCTAGAGCAACTCCAACGATCACAACTTCAACTGATTCAAAGTGAAAAGATGTCGGCTCTGGGTGGGTTAGTGGCTGGGGTCGCCCACGAGATTAACAATCCGGTCAATTTCATCTACGGTAACGTTACCCACGCTAATGAATATGTGCAAGACCTGTTCAAACTCCTACGGCTTTACCAAAAACATCATCCTCAGCCTCATATGGAAGTGAGCTTGTGTGCCGACGCGATCGACGTTGAATTTCTGACTGAAGATTTGCCTAAAATTCTTACCTCTATGCGGATGGGTGCCGATCGCATTCGTCAGATTGTGCTGTCACTGCGTAATTTTTCGCGCCTTGACCAGGCAGAAATTAAACCCGTTGACATTCATGAAGGCATCGACAGTACTTTATTAATCTTGCAACATCGTCTTAAAGAAAGCCGCCATCGCGCAGGTGTGCAAGTGCTCAAAGACTATGGCGATTTACCCCTAATTGAATGCTACGCTGGGCAACTCAATCAGGTGTTCATGAATATTTTTAGCAATGCCCTAGATGCCTTGAAAGACCGGGAAAAGCACTACGACGAGGCGGCTTTGGAACAGTCTCGCAGCCAAATTCACATCACCACGCAGCGCTATGGCACAGACCACGTTCGAGTTCGCATTGCCGATAATGGCTTAGGTATGCCCCAAGCGGTGCAGCAACGTATCTTTGATCCCTTTTTTACCACAAAGCCTGTTGGCAAAGGCACAGGTATGGGAATGTCAATCAGTTACCAGATCATTTGTGAAAAGCATCGTGGGCTCATCTGGTGCGAATCGACACCTGATAAGGGAACGACCTTTTGGCTTGAAATTCCCATCCAGCAAAACGTCCAACTCAATCACGCTAATGCTGAGGCGGCATAGCTTGAACGTTTCTAGGGTATGGTCAAACGAAGCCGGACGATCGATCGCCCGACTTGTCTGCTGCTATACAAAGGCGAGAGGTGATGATGAGTCTGAGCTAACAGCGGTCGAGTCAAAACCGCTATCAAAGCACAGAGTCTATGCGCTTGGGTCTCACAACGTCGGGTTGGTAAAACGGCGTTACAAAAAATTCGGCAATTGCATATTGCGCCGCAACAGTTAGTACAGATGCCTAACGTGACTCTGGCAATGCCACTTGAATGTAACCCCACTTGCCGCCCTGAAGTTGGCTGGAATAAGAGCAGCCGTCGCTGTTAGTGCAGCCCGTTTGCACTCGTGTCCAGGTGCCACCCACATTCACTCGGACCATACCATTTGAGATGCGGTCTGCCTCTACAAACTGAGTGGCGATCGCAGACTTCCCTGTGCGATCGATAAAGCCAGCCTGCTCACCTCGGCGGACCATCGCAATGCCTCCGGAGAAGGGCGTCGCTACTTGTCCTTGATACTCTGGCTGGGCAAAGAACTGCGGTTGAATGGCAACTCCACCTGTACGGTTGATGTAGCCCCATCGCCCTTCACTATCAAGACCCCGAACAGCCGCTAATCCTTCAGAAAACGGTTCAGCATCGTAAAACTTTGGTGCCAGGACAAAAGCTCCGGTGCGATCGATATAGCCCCATAAAGCACTAGCTGTGGGGGAAGGACGCGTTTTCACAGCGGCTAACCCGTCTGAAAACGCTCTGACTTGCTCAAACTGAGGCTGAATAAGAATTTTCCCCGTTTTGTCGATGAAGCCAGATTGACCATTTACTGAAATCGCAGCTAACCCTTCTGAAAAAGAAGTTATGTAATTAGGTTGAGGCTGAATGACAACTGCTCCAGTTTTGTCAATGAATCCAGTGAGTCCATTTTCAGTACGAAGGGCTGCTAAGCCATCGGAAAAGTCGTCAGGACGGGTGGTAAATTGCAGTGGAATGACAAAGGCTCCAGTGCGATCGATAAAGCCCCATTGGGTTCCTTTTCGCACAGCCGCTAAACCTTCAGAGAACCGCCATGCTTCGTCAAACTGGGGAGCAATTACAATCGCTCCTTGTGCGTTCATGTATCCAGCTTTGCCATTGGAGGCAAAGGCTACTAACCCTTCTGAAAAGCGGTCGTACCCTCCCAGTTCGGGGGGAAGGGTAAACACTGTGCGATCGCCTGCAATGTACCCTAGCGGCACGGTTCGAGGCAGCCCGATCGACTGACACATCAGAGCTGCCACCTCGCCACGAGTCATGGCTTGATTAGGTCGCAGTTGCCGCACATTTGGATAGTTCACCACCAACCGTCCCACAGTTCCCGCCGCAATTGCCTTTCTGGCATAGGCTGGTATCTGTTGAGCGTCGTCAAAATACCGCTGAAGCACAGTTTCCGGCGGTTCCCCACTGCTCATGCGGGTTGCATTGGCGAGAATTGCGATCGCTTGCACTCGGGGAATGGCTTCTGTGGGGCGAAACGTGCCATCGGGATAGCCTGAGAAAAATTCGCGTGCGTAAGCGTTCCGGATGGCTTGATAGCCCCAGAAACTAGAGGGCACATCTCGAAATACTGGAGCACGGCGGGTGGGTTCCACATTCCCAAACGAGTTGAGCATGAGAACGGCAAATTCGGTGCGGGTGACGGTCGCTTGGGGTCGAAACGTGCCATCAGGATAACCACTTACGCGTTTTTGCGTCGCCAGTTGGTCAATGCAGGTGGTTGCCCAATGCGATTGGGTATCGGAAAAAGCAAGGGCGCTGGAAGGCGCTAACGTCCCAGCGATCGTGGCGATTGCTGAAAGGACAAGGATATGGAGCGGTTTAAAGGCAGGCATGCGTACTCAATGCGTCAACGAAGGTATTTGTAACTTCAATGATGATCAATCTTGTTCCGTTGTTTCTGGGTTGACCGACTGGATTTGTGTACGGTGACTTTTTATAGCTGTGGAGACACCTTAGTGTTGTCAAAGCAGCCAAACCAAGCTGGCTTTTCCACCTCAGCAATCCTGATGGCTTGAAGCGGTTACGGAGCAAACTTTCTACAAGTCTGCGACAGAGATGGTTTTATTCAGTGACACGCATTGGTCTCGTTGTCATTTAATTTGACACTGTACACATTCACGTCCGGGTTAAGATTCTAGCTGCATTTATGAGCTAGTGTATGAACGCTTTTTCCCGAACGATCGCTGTCGTCGGTACTGCCATGTTTCTGAGTGGGCAGCCCATCCTAACGATGGCGGCAACCCCCGCACAATTAGAGAGCGAGACACTGCATCAAAACACGGTTCCAGTTTCGCCGACGCAGCCTCAGGCGATCGCTGTTGATCTCTCGCTTGATTCATCTGAAGCAGCAGCGATCGATGGGATGGAGCAAGTCACCTCTATTTCTCAACTTACCGACGTAGAGCTGTCTGATTGGGCATTTCAAGCATTGCAATCCTTGGTAGAGCGGTACGGTTGCATTGTGGGCTATCCTGACAAAACCTTTTTGGGTAATCGTGCGCTCACTCGCTATGAGTTTGCGGCAGGTCTAAAGTCCTGTGTGGATCGAATCGATGAATTGCTTACAAGCAGTACCGCTGATTTAGTGAAAAAAGAAGACCTGCTTGCATTACAGCGGTTGCAGGAAGAGTTTGCTGCGGAACTGGCAACCATTGGGGGACGAGTAGAAGCGCTAGGAACCCGTACCGCAACTTTAGAAAAGCAGCAGTTTTCACCGACAACAAAACTAAATGGTTTAGCCTGGTTTAACTTGACGGGAGCCTTTGCGGGTGGCGATGTCAGGTTTGAAGCCTTACCCAATACACCAGTCGATGCCCGCTTTGTTGGCGGTCGAGATGCAACGGGCAGACCGTTGGTTCAAACTACCGATCGTGCCGAACCCACGCTGAGTGCCCTAACCTGGCTAACCCTTAATACCTCATTCACTGGCAAAGATACGTTGGCAGTACAACTGGCAGCAGGGAATGGCATTTCGTCCATCAACCAATTTGTTTCAGCTGGTTTTTTCGCAACCTATGGCAATCCTTATACAGATCAGACACCTGGGACGGTGCCGGGGCGATCGGATGTCGTAATTCAGGACCTTTACTACAGTTTCCCTCTAACCGATGCCATCAAACTGACTGTTGGACCACGCATCAACTGGTTCAGCTACTTTGATTTCAATCGTTTTACCTTCTTTCTCACCGGGGCTAGCAGCTATGCCTCGATCAGCAGCACCCAGACAAGTGCTACCTTTTGGGGATCGGGAGCCGTTTTAGAGTGGAATATCAATCCAAAATGGCGCTTTGCTGCTGCTTATTTGGGAGAGAGCGTCCCCTATCTACCTGCGTCCTTTGGCTACAATACAGCGAGCAACCCCAGTGCTGGACTCTTTGGTGGCACCTATGCAGCGACTGCCGAGTTGACCTACTCACCCACCGATCAACTGAACCTGCGCTTTCGCTATAACTACACACGCTTGCAGGCGTATGGTGGACAAGTTGGCGGCTCCAATGCGGTTCCTCTGCCCTACGGCTATGTTGATGCGGGTCCAGGCTCCTCGATCTTTGACCCCATTACAGGCTCCGTCACATCCGGTGGGCTAGATTACGCCATCGCCCATACCTTTGCCTTTAATCTGGATTGGTTAATTACCCCTGGCTTTGGCGTTTTTGGGCGTTACAGCTATGGCAATACTAACTTGAAGCCGATCGACCAAGCTGTGAATGTCCAGTCGTTTCAAGTTGGTGTCGCCTTCCCTGATTTGGGCAAGAAAGGGGCACTGGGAGCAATTACGTTTGTGGCACCGATGGATATAGTCAACGGTCGTCAGTACTTTGTCGCTGGTGGTGGTAACGGTGGCACGATTTACGAACTGGAAGCCTCGTATTATTACCCGTTAAACGATCGTCTGGCGATCGTCCCTGCTTTCTATGCCATCTTCAACGCCAATAACTTTGACAGCAATCCCAATCTTTATGTTGGCAACCTGCGGGCTCAGTTCAGTTTCTAGCGGCGGTGTCAGAGGAGGCGTTCAGCAAAATGACTGTTAAGGGTCGGCAAGACGACTGAGCTAACTAGAAGCGAAGGGGGAACCTTAAAGTTAGCTAATCTTTATACAAAAAAATACTTCATGAAGGCGTTCCCCTCTCATAAGCTTCAAGGGCTCTCGCTGCAATTTGTGCTTATCGTACCGTTCGTGCTGCAAATCTTTGGTGCGGTTGGGTTAGTGGGCTACCTCTCGCTGAGAAATGGGCAGCAAGCGGTCAACGAACTATCAGACCAATTGATGGCACGCACGAGCCGTTCGGTAGATCAACATTTGACGTCTTATTTGTCGATCCCTCACAAGTTGAGTCAGATGAACGCGGATGCCGTGCAGATGGGCTTATTGGATGTGCGCGATCGCCAAACTATTGGTAAGTATTTCTGGCATCAGATGCAAGCGTATGACCTGACCTATCTCGGCATTGGGTTAACGACTGGGGCGGGCGTGGGAGCTGCTCGTTATGACAGTAAAACGGTCACGATCGACGATTGGGTAGCCAAGCTTCCAAATAATGTCTCCAACTATGACCTGGATGCTGAGGGCAATCGCCTTCGTGTTAACAGTCGCTTTGATTACGATCTTTTCAAAGAAAGCTGGTACACAGCACCGATCAAAGCAGGGAAGCCCGTTTGGTCACGCATCTACACCTGGAATTCTCCCTACGGTCCCTACATTACCGCTTCTGCGGGACAGCCCCTTTACGATGCCAAACGGCAGTTACTGGGAATGGTTGGTGCCGATATCCATTTGTTGAAACTTAGCGAGTTCTTACAAAATTTAGATGTCACCAAAACTGGACAGGTCTTCATCCTGGAGCGCAGTGGTCTGCTGATTGCCAACTCTGGCAAAGCCCAACCCTTTAAAGTAGTTAAAAATGAAGTGGAGCGGTTAAACGGGAGCGACAGCACCGACGCTACCATCCAAGCCGTTGCCAAACAACTACAGCAGCGCTTCAACGGGTTCGGCACCCTCACGAACGCCGAATTGCAGTTTGATTTTCAGGGTGAACGCCATCACGTGCGAGTGGCTCCCTGGCGCGACCAGTATGGACTGGATTGGTTGGTCGTCGTCAGCGTCCCCGAAAGCGCGTTCATGGGACAAATCAACGCCAACACGCGCACTACCCTACTCCTGTGTTTGGCAGCCCTGGCGGGTGCCACCATTCTCGGCTTCTACACCTCGCGTTGGATCACGCGCCCGATCCTCCGCCTCAGTGCTGCCACGCGGGCGATCGCCGCAGGCGACCTCGACCAACGGGTCGAAGCCAACGGGATTCAAGAACTCAGCAGTCTGTCCCTCTCGTTCAACGCCATGGCTGGACAACTGCGCGACTCGTTCAACGCTCTCGAGGCAAGCAACGCCGAGTT
>NZ_JACJOZ010000076.1:0-40571 GCF_014695795.1 Phormidium sp. FACHB-592 | reverse complement strand
GACGATCGCGGTTGAATGAGTAGCCGGACCGCAAGTGGCATGAAGGGGCGGACTAGGGTACCTGTGAGGCAGTCGGAGCCTGAAACTCCGGCGCTCTCGCTCCTACTCGCTGGGCTCACTGAGGCGTTCTCGTCGCGTTTGGACCTAAACCAACATGAGGGACTTTGAGCTAGCCAACGCTCCGGCTTGGCTTCAGTAGCTTTTTGCCCGCACGACCAAACTGAATGACTTTGGGACGTTAACAGCGCACGACAAAGCGCACAAGACTGGCTGTATCTATGTGTCCTTATGGCTCGAACCCAAACTTTCCGTCTCTTAGTAGTTAGTCCAAAGGATTTC
Source organism: Phormidium sp. FACHB-592 (assembly GCF_014695795.1). NCBI lineage: Bacteria > Bacillati > Cyanobacteriota > Cyanophyceae > Oscillatoriales > Oscillatoriaceae > Phormidium > Phormidium sp. FACHB-592. Next base: position 40,232 of record NZ_JACJOZ010000076.1, on the reverse strand, counting down.
TGTAAAGAAGTAACTCGAACGTTATGTGCTAGCAGCACGTTAATCTAGCCGTTTAGCTGGATTAACGTGCTGCCGGAGAGGAATCCGAATGACGAACTCAGTTCCTTCACCAGAGATTGAGAAGCACTCCAATTTGCCGCCATGTTTCTCTGTGATGATTTGGTAGCTGATGGACATCCCCATTCCTGTGCCTTTCCCAAGCGGTTTAGTCGTAAAGAAGGGATTAAATATTTGTTGTTGAACCTCTTTAGGAATACCGACTCCGTTATCGGCAATCCCTACTTCCACCCATTCTGCATTCACAATCAACGTGCGAATTGTAATTTGATTGGGATGATCCTTAATCGTCTGATCGGTGCGCTTAGTATGACTCTCTTCGATCGCATCAATCGAATTCACCAAGATATTCATAAATACTTGGTTCAGCTGTCCAGGATAGCACTCGACGAGCGGTAGTACAGAGTAGTCTTTGACCAGCACAATCTCTGGTCGCTCGGATGTAGCTTTGAGGCGGTGTTGCAGAATCATCAGGGTGCTATCAATCCCTTCGTGAATATCAACCGCTTTGAATTCAGCTTCAGCCATGCGGGAGAAGTTTCGCAACGAGAGGACAATCTGACGAATGCGATCGGTTCCCAGTTTCATAGAAGCCAGCATCTTTGGTAGATCTTCCTGTAAAAACTCGAGATCGATCGCTTCAGCAATCGATTGAATTTCAGGGGAAGGGTTAGAATCATGCTGCTGCAGCACCTGCACAAACTCTAGTAGATTCTCGGTGTATTCCTGCACATGGGCGAGATTCCCATGAATGAAGTTAACTGGATTATTAATTTCGTGGGCAATTCCGGCAACAAGCTGTCCTAAACTCGACATTTTTTCGCTTTGAATCACTTGCGATTGAGTGCGCTGTAATTCCTTTAATGTATTTTTGAGTTCGGCTGTGCGCTCTTCCACCCGGTCTTCCAATTCCTCTTTGCTGTTCTCTAAGGCAGCAAACGAGCCGCGCACTTGCCCTGCCATATGATTGAAGGAATTGGACAGTGTGTTGAGTTCTCGAATACTGCTTGTTTCTACCGTCTGATCTAAATTGCCAGATGCTATTGACTCACTTGCCCAGTTGAGGCGAAGAATTGGACGCGCAATCCAACGAGATGTAAGGACACCCATGAGAGAAGCAATCACCAATGCGCCGAAACAAAGTGCGATTGTGGTGTATGTATTGGCATTAATTTGCGCCATAAATGTGTTTTCTGGCACACTCACTACAACCAGCCAATCTAAGCCATATTCGTCGCGCCAGGGTACAACATTAATGAAATTCCTTTCTCCCTGCACCTCAAGCTGAAAGTCTGTACTTCGGGTGATGGACTGAAGCTTGTTAGAGGTAAGGAGATGTTTGGCGATCGCCTGGATAGTTAAATTCGGGCTGTCGAGCGCCCGCAAGCGCTGTGTTTTCTCGTCAATGAGCACGAAGGGCTTCTCTGTACTCGAATTGGCGATCAGGACACCATCCCGCTCTACAATAAACACTTCCCCAGATTGGCTGATATCCAAATTGCGTAAGAAATCGCTAAGTTTCAGCAGGTGGATATCGACTGCGATCATTCCCAGCAGGCGATTTTGCGAATCATAGATCGGGCGACTGGCAGAGGCAGCAATGTAGGGTCCCGTTGGAAGATTTGAAGTAGTAACCTTTGCCCAAATCGGTTTACCAGCAGCAATGGGTTCGGTATACCAAGGTTCAGTGAGATTATCCCAATCCCACGTAGCGTTAACCCGAGTGCGATTGCCTTGTACATCCGTAGCGTAGTTAGTATTGATTTTAGACGGCTCAGTCGTCCAATCATCAATAGTGATAGTTTTGCCGTCGTAACTAGCAGCTGCGATTCCCCCACCTGTGGCTAAACCAATACCAATGTATGTTACGTCGTACGCCTGAATTTGATCCCAGAGGTATTTGCCCACTGTTTCACGATCGCCTACCTCTAAAATTCCCCGGCGGATAGCATCTGCATTAATTTGGTTAAGGGTTTGAGGAATTTCAAGATAGGACTTCAGGTGTTCATCCACAACATCGCTAGTGCGGGCCATCAACTGTTCTGCCAAGTCATTGACTGCTCTCTGTCCATTCTTAAAGGACAAGTAGCCGACTAAACTAACGGCTCCAAGAATTTGAAGAATGAAGGGAACAATAAGAACAATTTGTAATGGAAACGCGCTCACCTTGCGAGGCTGATGAATTTTCATTGTAGGGAAAACGACACTAATCCTCATACAGGATTCCCATGATGCCCACGTAGCTAACTTTCGATGAGCTTTGCTTCAAGCAGTGCACTATTTGATGAACAGATTGAGCAAGTTGCTGTGAAAGCGTTGGGGCGATTACTCAAAGGGTGCACGCTAAAAACTCCAAAGCAGCGGACCGAAAACGCGAGTTTAGTTTCTGGCGTCTGAACGCTGCGGGTGCTCATTGATAAACGTGGCTAATGATTAGCTTGTGCTACCGGTGCTGAACTAGCTGTCAACTGGCACGATACCTAAAAGCCTTGTACAGGAGCAGTTTTACTTTTTAAGCCGCTTGCCCATCTTGTCTAAGCAACTATACAAGTGGATAAACTAAGAGGCTCAAAAGACTATAAAGGCGTCTTTGTCAGTTTTGAGGAAGCCTGGTTTTTGAAGCACTGGACTAATTTTGGACTAAACACTTTTTATGTGACAGTCAAAGCATGCGGTTCTTGTACCAGTTAAGTAAGCCGAGGGCACTGCTTCATCTATCAGTTAATCTAATGTATGGAGTAGCAGCTGATCGTAAGCAGTGTTTTCAAGCCTGGTTTGGCGATGAGGAACAACAGACTGTGCAACAGTGGCAGGCGCTCTAGCGCTGACTGCGAAGCACGCTGCTCGAGGTTCAAGCTAATTGCATGGGCACGGTTGTAGTGGCTACCGATCTTTTGAGTCGGGGCACCCCAACCCAAGTGATCCGGCTGCTTACTCAACTGGTAGCGACCGAAAGACAGCGGCTACAGAGTGTCTACTGCTGCTTCGATAGCTGCTTGTGCTGCTGGAGGCACATTCGAGAAAAAGTCATAGCCAGTTAACCCTTCAACCGTGTCCACTGACTGCCTGAAGTCACGCCATGCGCGATTGCGGATGCCTTGCTCATTCGGCATGACGACAGCAATGGTACGTGTCTGCTGAGTGACCCCCTGCAACTTTAACCTTGGCTTGTCTAAGACCAGCACCACTTTCCAGGTGGCGGCAGGCACTACCACTTTGCCGTTCGCGAGCGTCGTCAGCGCTCCTTTTTCACCCGTACCACCAAAACCAGTGCCACCCGCCACGATGTAGAGTTCCTTGCCTTGCTTTACGAGTTCCCGACAGTACGTCTCAAATTGAACCCACGGTCCCCGATTGTTGTCTGGTGCTTGCGGCAGGATGTTTGTCATCAAGAACGTGGCGGCATTGGCTGCAACACTGACCCCCCGGTCTTCCGACGATAGTAGATGACCGCGGTCAAAACCGCTGTTCGTGTAGTTGGCTGGTGTCACACGGTACCAACGAGAGGGCAGGGCAGGATCGGGACGAAAGTTATTTTGTCGTGGTGCATCGCCCAGCCAGGCAGCATTCAGTTGCCAGCTGACCCAATTCGGCAGACCACGCTCTCGGTTATAGGAGAGGGCATACTCGGGCTTGAGCATCAGGTAGTTGCTGGCATTAGTGTTGACTAGAGTTGCCTGACTAGGGTTGCCCAGCAGTAGATGCACACTGCCGTAGTTAAGGTCAGCGAGCGCTAGTACCCCAAAGCAGCCTATCAGCGCGAGCACCAGGGCTCCCAAGAGTGTGTTGAGCACTTTTCTACCTTGCCATAGCAACTTGCTCATGCTGAGTGATACTCCTTCTTCCGCTTCAGTCAAGCCATCCCACTATAGACGCTGAGTCCTGCCTTGCTGCAAAGAGTTATACGGACGAGCGGCTTGGCGCGATCACTGGCAGCCAGTGTTTCAAAACCCGTCTCGCAATCAAAGTCTTAAAACCGAGTGCCAGAGATGCGTTTTGCTACAAAACGTCAGGATGCCTTCACTAAGGAACTTCGCGAGTCAGTCGGTGATCGCTGGTGAGACAGTCCTGCAGGTGGGTTGGACAAGAGTGCTGCCCTGTAAAGCTTTAGTCTTACTTTGTTTCGATAGCCACCGTTTTTGAGACACTCCCAACTGGGGGATGCGCCTATTCCTGCCACTCTCTTTGAGTTATACCATTACGATTCGACCCTCCTCTTCTGCTATAACTTCACAACAAGCAGCACCTGCTTCACAAAATGAAGAGAAGGAAGAGATCGAGAGACAACCGGGATAAGTTTGATGTACTGTCAGCTTTGTGGGTTCTGACCTGCAATGACCCCATCTCAATCATGACCTACAGAGGCATTAAACATCGGTTGAATCTACCTAATGATTACGATATAGAAAGCCTTGTGGAAGAGCGAGGTGAGTTGTTTCGACCCAAAGTGCCTAACGAGCGCTTGAATGAATGGAAAACAGCAATGCAAGCGAAAATTACTCAGCGCCCAGCTTGGATTCGTGATTTAGGTGATGAAACATTGCAGTTGCGAGCAGTCGCAGCATTGTCAGTTGATGATGTCTTTCGTAGTCAGTTCCGTATTCATAAAGAGAGAAATCGAGCGGAAGAAGATGTCCCTGCTTCTAAACTTGAACTTATTGATTGGGGTCTACAACATATTGAGAGATTACGAAACGCAGATCTTGAAGCTCGTGAAGAGGCAATAAAAAGATGGCAACTCTGGTCCGTCATACTCCTAAGCGTGATCAATATTGTTGTAACGCTGCTGAAGAAGTAACCTTCTAGTAGGCGGATCAAATCGCTTAGGCTAGAACCACTCCTCGACTATATTTCGGAAATTACCACCTAGATGCGTGCTGATGTTCGTATCATTGTTAGCTAATAGCAGCCTTTGTTTTTGACACACTTTTAACTAGCTCATCCTTCAGGCTGTAAAATTAATCTTCGTTTAATGAACATAGTCTACCGACCAAGTGATGAGGTTCCAAGGCAGACTGCGATGCAGCAAACGCTGAACAACCGCTGCGTGTCTGCCAAGGTTTCATAGTTACAACGTGTTGGGAAGAAGGAACTGCCTTTTGAGTGCTGCCACACTGGTGTTTGCCAGAATGCGATGACCGGCTGTTGTGGGGTGAATGCTATCCCAAAACAAAAACTGGTCAGGCTTGCTACAGGGACCGGAGCCCGACAGACAGGCATTCGTTACCTGAGTCAAGCCAAACTTTGCTGGATCAGTCATGGCTTGCTGATAAAGTAAGTTGGCATCAAATGTCACTAGCTGGAGCGCCTGATACTGCTGTTGTAAGACCTTGAGTGCTCGCCGCAAACCAGCATTATGAGCCTGAGTCAAAGTACTCAGGGCACTAGCATTTGAGCCGTTCCGCGTTGCGGGTAACTGACCTAAATCAGGTAAATTAGCGACCAAAAGTTTAGTCGCCCCGATGCGAGCTAGAGACTCAATGGCGTTTGTGATGTTTGCGACCGGCAGAGCCGTATCAGTCCCGCCTTGCAAATAGTCATTGGCGCCAGCCCAAAGAATATATAAGGTATCAGGATGAGGACTGGTGTAGGTTTGCGTAAAAGTCTGCACCTGCGAGAGTAGACCTGGCACTAAACCACCGTCATTGCCGCCAGTCGTCGCTCCACCACAGGCAAAGTTGTTTATGCGTTTCACAGCAAATTGCTCTGCTAGATACTCGACCCAAACCCGTCCATTGGAGTAGCGTCCCTGAAAATAAGGTGGATGAGAGGGATAGAGACCACCAGTCGCTCGAAACACAGTACCTGTATCCGACAAGCTATCCCCAAACACATAAAGTTCAGCGAGCGGATGCGTTTGTTTCGCTGAAAAGACAACTGCAGTCATAAGCGTCAGAAGAAAAAGAACAATGACAACAGCCAGTTTTTTCATGACCAAGGAGAGCAAAAACGCAATTTGCCCCTTAAAAAACTTCTCCAGAAGGAGATTTTGTTAGCTCAAAATGCTTATAGCACAGTAGCTAGAAAGCTCTAAAACAATGCTGTTACTAAGCTTTTACTTTTTCATTCTAATCAAGCTTTAACAACTAGTTATTTAATTCAAGCGTAGAATAATTTGTATAGCTCTTTCTTAGCGATTAAATCGAGTATGGGTCATATTCCCCGCCGCTCTGCGGCGAAACGTCAAGCTTGCAATCCGACTCCTTGAGGTTGGGAGTAAATCTGCTTCCACACCCCGTCTGCAAGCAGACGGGGTTCTTGATTTTTTCGGCGTATTTCTTTCCTCGAAGTTTCTCACTCTCTGAGGCAAGGGCTACTAAATGTTTGTACACCTGGTTTTGATTCATACGTGAACCATCTTTCCGACCCCATTTGTTTGTAGCCACGGTGAAATCGAACCATTGCTTGGAAATTACAAACTGCCCCTTATTTTTTCGACCGACCCCAAGACTTGCGACACTACCAGAAGACAACAATCTTTCTAGCTTCCGCTTGATGGTCTTCTCACTCTTCTTGAGTTCGATAACCGCATTCTCGATCGCCTCTCTCGTTTTCCTTTTATCAGGAGCCTGTCAAATGGCATCGAGAAAATCAATTTCTCTCTGAAGTTCAGGAGTAGTTTCATTGAGTAAAAGATAATCCGCTTGATCATCCTTAACTGGAAGAACCTCAGGAGCTTCTACATCTTTAAACGAATTTGTATCTGAAATCACAGACAAATCAACCGTAGTATGCATATCCTTAGCTTCGACAAAGAACAAGGACATCATTCACCTTAAAGAATTTTTAGGAAAAAGACATCATTCACTTTAATTCTTGAAAAAGAATAAAAAATTAAGGAAAGAGCCTGCAAAGCCCTTTTTGCAGGCTCTTTCCTTCCATTGGGTTTTGGACAAATTCGCTTTGAAGGTTGGACAATATCACTTTAATGGACAGTTTGGCTGTTAAAGATTTGCTTGTGCTGTTTGATGGGGTTCGCCGCGATGTTGACAGTGAAGCGAATGCAGGTGCTTTTCCATTCAAATGCCTCTCACCTTTGCAGAAAAACAGTACCACAGAATTTCCCGCACTATTACTTTGCTAAATGCGCCAGATCATGACTTAATGTCAGCGCGATCGTTCACAGCTAAGTGCATAAGACCTAAACATACAAAAAATCTGGCGTTACTTAATCGTATGACGAAAAAGGAGCGCCAGATTTTTTAGAACGTAAAGCTAGAGCACAAAGCTACAAGCGTTCAACTAGTTAAAGCTGAGATAGTCTTTAGCAACCCAGCCGCCACCAGAAAGCTGTGCCCATGTGTAGCCGTTAGCAAATTGCTCTGCACCTGTTAAGGCCACCCGTTGCCCATAGCCACGGCTGCTAATAACATAACCACCTGGAGCATTGCGTACTAGCAGACCACTGCCAGCATTTACGTAAGCACCACTACCGATGGGGACAGTCGTACCACCATTGTTACCGCTGGTGCTTAAATATGCACTGGCAACCCAACCACCACTAGAAAGCTGAGACCAGTTGCGACCTGCTGCATATTGCCGTGCGCCAGTCAGACCGACACGCGCCCCATAGCCAAGACTGCTAATCTGGTAGCCAGCGGGGCTATTACGAACAATCAACCCGCTGCCAGCAGTCACATACGCACCACCAGACACAGGTACAGGACCACCATTGCTACCGCCAGGACCAAGAGTTGCAACCAAACCCAGAGCACTTAGAGTTGCTGGTCCTGCAATACCATCAACAGCCAAACCTCTATTAGCTTGGAATGTTCTCACAGCTGAAAGCGTTTGCGGTCCAAAAATACCATCACGAGAAACTCCAAGCGCTGACTGAAGGGAAGAAACTCCCGAACCCCGCTGCCCGTAGTAGATAGCAGCTTCTGCCTGATCAGCGTGAGATAGAGTTGCGGCTACAATCCCCGCAGCAACGAAACCCATTGCCAGAGAGGTCGACGCTTTTAAGTCAATATTTTCAAACGCTACGATCGTCGGATCAGGAGTTGGATCTTCGTGAGCAATAGCAGCATGAAGGAAGGCTAATGTTTCCATATGGGCACCTGTAAAACAGACGGTAAGAGGGACAAACTACTTAATAAATGGTGTTGCAATAAGAGTGTGACTGCCATACCACTTGAGGCAAGGGATGCAGCACTGACGCAGTTAGCCGTCACGCAACTAGCCATACATTAGAACGTTCACCTGAAGAAATTCAACCCTTTCAAAATCGAACGGTCGAATACTGCTCAATTGCGTCATCAAAAAGCAGCTATGCTTTTGCTCCGTCAGATCTTAGTCAAGCTAATTTGAATCAGAGAACGGAATTGTATATGTCCCTGATGGAATAATATCAGAGAAAGCAGTGGTAGTAAAGTCTAGAAACTGAGCTAGGTGCAACAAATTAAACTAGTGTCTAAGCGTTCATAAAGAGTGAGCGATTCTCATTGCTAGTGGCTACTTATAGTTCGATAAAGCAGCAGGAAGCTCATTTGTAATCACTCATGCGGCTGATTGACAGACGCTACTGGGATACAGAAGGATCAATCAATAACGCTACATTTAGCTCAATAATCATCAGTAAGGGTGAGGAAAACAATAAAGGATTCTGTTAAGTTATGCGTTATTTTTTAATATAGCGTAAGCTGTAATTGCAACAGAGTAGTGAAGAGTGAAGACTATTCGCGCTTAGAAAGCTTTTAGCTTCGTTTCTCAGGCAGTGCTTCATTGTGTGTGCCACTCTTAAATAACATAATGTGTCTCCAGCTACCAGGAGTTTCTGCAAACTTGGTTCAACAGACTAGCTTATGCGTGCTGTTTATCCTCTTAAGTGGCGATCGCGCTCCAACTCTTTAGCAATTATTTAGAAAGCGATCGCTTAGAAATTGAGATAAATCTCTTGCTGCTGTTGATCCCGACTGATAGTAAATACAGCACTACTAGGGCGGCGACTAAGAAATGTTTCTAGGTCTTCAAGCCGAGACAGGGGTTGGCGATCGATCGCAACCAGTCGATCGCCTGCACTTAAACCAGCATTCTCGGCTGGAGAATCAGGCTCGACTAATTGAATAACTAGCGATTGCTCATTAATTAATGCTCCTAACCGCTTGGTAATAGGTGCCTTCGGCGGCAGGCTAGCCCCGGTTGGTGGCTCGATCGGTAGATCGAAACCAAAGCTTATAGGTGCTTGGGGCATAGCGTCTTGCTCAGGAAACCCAGATTGTTGCGCGATCGCCGTTGCTGTCTGGCGATTTTGCTCGACAAAGGCTTGCGCGATCGTCGTTGCGGTTGCAAACCCAATACCGACATTCTCACCTGTTTCTGAGAGCCAAATCGCCTTATTTACACCAATCATTTCACCCTGTTGATTGAGCAACGGTCCACCCGAATTCCCCGGATGCAACAGGATAGACGATTGCAGATCGCCGTTCTCATTAGTGCCTTTCAGCGTTCCCAGCGTAATCACGCCCGTGCGTCCTAGCGGGCTGCCGATCGCGCAAACAGCTTGCCCTGCCTGAAAGGTTGATGCTTTGGCAAAGCGAATTTCTGGCAATGGCTCTCTAGCATCTAGCTGTACTAATGCCAGGTCATTAGCTGGATCGGTAGCAATCACCTGTCCCTTGAACAAGCTACCGTTCCATCCTCGTGCTCTTATTTGCCCGTCGCCTGCCGCTTGAACAACATGATAGTTCGTCAGCACTAACCCCTGGGGGCTGACGATGCTACCAGACCCAAACTCGGTGCTGGCGTAGAGAGTTACTACGGCAGGACGGACTGTTTGACAAACACTGGCGCTAGCTGCTTGGGTGTGCCCTTGCTCAGTCTTGCTAGCCGCATCCGGCTGCAACAGCGGAAAAGGCTCCCTTGAGGGCATACATGAAACAGCGGTACAGGCTAACACCAGCAACGCCCCTGCCCATAGCCAGCGGTTGAGTTTCATAGCGTTAACGTTCAGAAGACTCAAACTTAGAGATGCCTGCTACCCCTGCTTACTATAGCAATCCACTTCAATTTATAAACGCCACTCTTACAGGCGCGGTTATAAACTAAAGCCGTAAGTTACTGGAGGGGCAGCTACCGCTTTAAGGCTCACACTAACTGTTGGCAGAACCTCATTACGAGTCTATGTAGTCCCCCAGAGTCCGATCGCAAACCTTAGCAATAGTCATACGTCTGCGCTAAAAATAGACTTGCACATTGGCAGTCTGCTGCTTATGACGAATGGTTAAGACGGCAGTGCTTGGCTGACGGTTGAGAAACGCTTGTAGTTGCGTTAAACCAGTTAACTCAGTGCCGTTGACTGCAACCAGACGATCGCCCGGTTGTAAACCACCTAACGCGGCTGGTGAACCAGACTCTACTTGCTGTATCAGCATTTGGGCATCTACGTTTACTCCTAGCTTACTTACAGCACCCACAGACGCTTGCGATACTCCTGCCTGACCGTTTTTTGCCTGTGAAGTGCCTATAGGCGCAGGTACAGTGACAGGTAGTGACACGATCGAGGGCGTTGGTGCGGGTTGCTTCGTCACCGTACCAGCCGTAGGGCGAAGATGTTTAGCAATGAAGGTTTGTGCCGTTTGCACACTCGTTGCATAGCTAACACCAGTGTTTTCACCACGATTGGATACCCAGATTGCCTTATTCACGCCGACTAAATCACCCTGAGCGTTGAGTAAGGGTCCACCCGAATTGCCGTAGGTCAGACGCACAGCAGATTGCAGATCACCATTCGCCATTACAGTGGTGAAAGCGCCTCGACTGAGTACGCCTGTGCGACCCGATGGGCTTCCGATCGCGCAAACAGCTTGCCCTGGTTGAAGCTTGGTGCTGGCTAAGGGCACAGTTGACAGTGCGGTTTGTACTGGAATTTGCACTAGCGCCAAGTCATTACGGGTGTCACTAGCGATCGCTCGCCCGATGTGTCGCTGCCCATCCGCTAACTTGACGTAAATTTTGACCTTACTAGGATTGCTAACCGCTTCTTTCACAACATGATGAGCTGTCAGAATGGTGCCATCCCCCGCCACAATGCTGCCAGCACCAATTTCAGTACCAGAGTAAAGCGTAACCACTGCATTCGCCGCTTGCTGACAACTGCGGGATCGATCAGCAGGTGTTGCTGATGCATCTACAGTCGTCTGAGCGATCGTTGGTGCGGGAGCACCATGGGCTGGAACACTTTGAAGCAGCACACAAGACACAGAACAAAGCAGCAAAGACGTAAATTTCATGATGATGGTTAGGTCAAGGATGAAGAGACGCACAACCGATGGCGTTACCATAGCGTTCCAAGATGCGAACACGATCACTCGGAGTGCAGAATTACTTAACTAAAAAATTTCAACCAGTAGAGCCTGCTAAAAGCGTACCTGCACCCTGGCTAGCTGCTGACCACGAGCGATTGTAAAGCTGGCGCTATCAGGCTGGCGGTCGAGAAAAGACTGCAACGTGTTGAAGCCCCAGAGGCGTTGACCGTTTACGGCAATCAAACGATCGCCTGATCGCAAGCCACTCATTGCTGCTGCTGAGCCAGATTGAACTTGTTGTACAACTAAATTTCGGACATCGATCGTCATGCCCAAACGCTTACTATTACTATTTGCTGGTGACCTTAGCGTGTCTACCCCAGCAGGAAAGGGGTTTATAGCAGACGGAGCAGTAGGAACTATCCATGCCCCTTCATTGACTCTTGGTGCTGGTACAATCGAGCGTTGCCCATTCAGCGCAAGGTGAGCATTACCTGTAGCCGGAGTTTGCAGAGTGGATGCACCCAGTAAGGTTCTTACTGCCTGCACGCTAGTAGCAAAACTGATGCCAGTATTTTTGCCCGTTGGCGACTCCAAAATTGCCCTGTTTACCCCAATCATCTTGCCCTGAGGATTCAACAATGGTCCGCCCGAATTACCGGGATACAGTCGAATCTTTGCCTGCAAGTCACCGTTTCCTCTCACCAGGCTAAGAGTGCCTTCACTTAAAACCCCAGGACGACCATAGGGGCTGCCGATCGCGCAAACCTCTTGACCAGGCTGAATACCGCTTACATCTGCCAACTGAACGGTCGGGAACCGTGCCTGTGTATCCAGTTGAATCAGCGCCAGATCATTGCGAACATCAACTTTAACTACCCGTCCCTGGTATTGCTCGCCACCAGCTGTTTGAGCCATGATCGGTTGCCCGCCTGCTCGATCGCTCACAACGTGGTTGCTTGTAATAATCAGGCCTTGTGGACTAACAATGCTGCCAGAGCCAGTTTCGTTGCCTGCATACACTGTAACAACGGCTGGGCTAATCGTTTGGCAGTTGCGATACGTCTCTGGCGCAACGCTAGCCTCAGGCGTAAATCGAATTGCTGTTAACTGATTAACGGCTCGAAGAGGAGCCGCTAAAGATGCGGTGACACCGACGAACCAAACGGAGGATGCAAGTAGAAGCAGGTATTTGAACTTCATAGGTTGAACGTCGTAGATTGAGTGGTAGAGATGCCAGACGGGTGAAGCGAACAGGTGAAAATTTGCCAAACGTTCCCTACCTGATTGCGCGGTCAAGCAACCCAGGTAAGATGGCGTAACGGATTAGTGCTTGCAGAACAAAGAATTGATGGGTACTTCAAGACCCCATGCGGAGCGCTTTGAACCTACCCATGGGGGTACTACCACCTTTCGCAGGTGCGAACTAGCGTCCGGATGCTTTTGGCAGACGTACGATCGCACCAGTAGCGCAAGCGGCAGAGCTCAGCATTGAAGAGCAGAAAAAGTTGCTAGCAGGGATTTTCAAGCTAAGAGGTCTACTTCCTTTCGCTGTAAACTAAGGACGCTCAAGCGCAACAGTCGCAGTCGTAACAACCTCAGGCACAACTGCGTAGAATGAAAACAGCGATCGCCCGGAGCGTGTGTGAGCAGAGCCATCAACCAGCAAGCAAGAATTCAATACTCTGTACATCCACCCAGCCGTTTCCTTGTTAGCCATCAAGCTAAACTGCTGCCTGACTGGTCCTGCCCAGCACGATCAATGCTCATTGTGCTACAGCCGTGCAACTGCGATCTGCTAGAACGAACGCTGATCACTGAGGCACAGAAACGTGAGCTGCGTCGGCAGTTTTTTCAGTTTGGTTATGCGATCGCTGCCCAAATCAAGCGACTGGGCTACACGGTTGCCATCTTTGATCCCCGTACTGGGTTACCGCTTTTGTCTCGCCCTGGCGCACTTCGATTAGATGATGTGGCGATCGTCCGAGCCGCCCTGGGCTATCAAAGCATTCATAGCCACGGCTGCGCTGTTGTCATCCATCCTCTCTGGGGTGGAGCCGTCTACCCGTCTACGCTCGTCTCTTCTATCGAACCAGTGTTGCTAGAGCAAATTCTTACACGTATTGAGACAGGTTGAGAAGCGCTGAGGGGCAGTTGAAAAGTTTCTACTTCTTTCTACTTAAATAGAGTGCAGCGATCGGTCTGCGCAATCGCTTCACTTCGTAGCGAACCCAGCGGTTGATACAACCAACTTGTGAAACCGACCATTGGACTAATGTCTAACAGGAAAAGTGAAACTATAGTAAAGGCTGCAAACTTGGAGCTTCACAACTTGGAGCTTTAACGAAACATCGTTGCTCGATTGGGCACTCTAACACGTAGCAAGTAAGTTCTTGAGGCTAAAGCATATAGAGTCAGTCTTGCACTTGTCCAGCCGTCGGTATTTTTTGAGCTTTGATTTGGGAGCCAGCCTATATGAATCAGCGTCAGCACGACCCACGCTATGCCGCAGACCGAGCTTTCGCAGAGTCGCTCAACCAACTGCAAAAGACGCTGCAATCTGCTGATACAAAAGCAGTTCAGCCCATTAAGCCTGACCATAACAAGCCTGACAGTGCCAACTCTGCTTCCTTTGATTTAAGTAGCTTTGAGCAAGCAGTTGCCGATATTGAAGCATTTATGGCAACGCGGCAACAGCAGGAAGAAGATCACTAAAAAGATTTCTAGTGAACAAATACTCGTAGGGGCAGGTTTGACAAGACGGTGAAAGCCAAAGGATGCACAGGATGATTTTTCACCCGTTTACCTAAGAATTGTCTGCCCTCCGCTGACGCTTAGCTTCGTAGAGAATCAGTGCGGCAGCGATCGCCACATTTAAAGATTCAACGCCAGGGTTCAACGGAATAGTAACCTGCTTGTCGGCGAGTGCTGTCAAAGCGGGCGAGAGTCCAGCACCCTCGTTACCTAACAGAATAAGCGTTGGTTGCCGGAGGTCCACTTGCCAATAAGTCAGGGGCGCAGTAGGCACAGCCGCAATGATCTGCATACCCTGCTGCTGATAAGGTTGAAGCGCTGATTGCAAGTCGGCATTCATTCCCATTGGTAGCTTAAACCATTGCCCTGCCGACGATCGCAATACTTTAGGATGATCGAAATCAACACTGTCGGCACTGAGCAGCAAACCTTCTGCACCAGCAGCAGCAGCGGTACGAATCATCGTGCCCAGATTACCTGGATCTTGGATGGTCTCCAGTACTAAACCGAGGCTGCTAAACGTGGGTTCGGGCGTTGAGGTACGCTCGATGATGGCAACAACGCCATCCGGTTCAACGGTTGTAGCGATCGAGCGCAGCACGTCGGTACTAACTAGCTCAACACGTGCGGCTAATTGATGCGCCTGTTCGCTAAGTGCAGCATGTTTCGTTTGCCATGCGATCGTGTAGCAAAGAATCGCTAGCGGTCGATCAACCGTCACTGCTGCTTCGAGTAAGTGAGTACCTTCCAGTAAAAAGAGCTGTTGTTGCTGTCGCTCCTTTGTCTGGTGTAGCTTCTTTATCTGTTTAACCAGAGGATTTTGAAGGCTAGTAAGCACTTAAGACCAATTAATTGAAATTTTGTAACAAAGTTTGCGAAACATATAAGTAGATCTGAGGCATACGCTGGGTAAATCCGATACCTCGGTTGCCCAGCTTTTTCCTCTTACCTGATGTTGCTCAAATGCGGAACCCGGGACTTGAACCCGGAAGTCCTTGCGAACACTAGAACCTGAATCTAGCGCGTCTACCAATTCCGCCAGTTCCGCTTGTACACAGCCACAGCCGCGATTCATAATCATGGATTACTTGGCGACATCTGTCAATCACTTTAGTACAGAAATAGAGCATACTGCTGTGATGCTTCTAGCAAACGATGCGATCGCCCAGGCGATAAAAAACTGTACATTCTGGATCTTTCCGGTAGAATTTCGGTGTTCGTTTTTTTAGGTTCACTAAAAAACGGCATCAAAACAAATGGCCACGTTAGACCTAGACTCAGCATTTATTGGAGGACAGACCAATTACTCTTTCGCCTAGCCTCTCAAACACTCATTCTTCATCGGAAGAAGATAAAACCGTCCTAGAAATCTGGGGTGGTGCCTCCTTGCATGGGCATGTAGGCATTAGCGGTGCCAAGAATTCTGCGCTCGTGATCATGGCTGGAGCGCTGCTTTGCTCACAAGATTGCCTCATTCGCAACGTTCCGGCGCTGGCAGATGTCACCCGTATGGCAGAAATTCTCTCTGCACTAGGAGTGAAGCTAGAACGGCAAGGAAACAGCTTATTGGTCAATGCCTCTCACATTGCTCAGTCAAAAGCACCTTACGAGTTGGTTAGCCAACTGCGCGCTAGCTTTTTTGTCATTGGTCCTCTTTTGGCGCGTTTAGGCGTTGCTAGAATTCCTCTACCTGGTGGCTGTGCGATCGGCGCTCGACCTGTTGACCTCCATGTACGCGGTTTGCAGGCAATGGGTGCCGATGTACAAATTGATCATGGCATCGTCAATGCTTACCTCAGTGGCAGAAATAAGCGTCTTCAGGGAGCAAAGATCTATCTGGATTATCCTAGCGTTGGGGCTACCGAGACGCTGATGATGGCAGCAACCTTAGCAGAGGGTGAAACGATAATCGAAAATGCTGCTCAAGAACCAGAAGTTGCTGATCTAGCAAATTTTTGTCGGGCAATGGGTGCCAAGATTCGCGGTGCTGGGACAAACACGATCACCATCCTGGGCGTGCCAAGTTTGCACACAACCGACTACGCGATCGTTCCCGATCGTGTAGAGGCGGGCACGTTCTTGGTTGCTGGAGCCATTACCCATTCTGAAATCAGCCTGTCTCCTGTCGTTCCAGACCATTTGACCGCAGTAATTGCAAAGCTCCAGGCGATCGGTGCACAAATTATTGAAGACGCGCCGAACCGCCTCCGCATTGTGCCCGGACATCGCTATGTTGCAACGGATATTGAAACGCTGCCCTATCCCGGCTTTCCGACTGATATGCAGGCACCACTCATGGCACTGCTAACCCTTAGCGATGGCGATAGCGTTATCACCGAGACAGTGTTTGAAAATCGGTTTGGTCATGTAGCAGAGCTAACCCGTATGGGGGCAGATATCCGTGTCAAGGGCACCCACGCAATCGTTCGAGGTGTACCAATGCTGTCGGGTGCTCCTGTTGTAGCGACCGACCTACGCGCTTCTGCATCACTGGTGCTGGCAGGATTAGCGGCGCAAGGCAAAACAACGGTACAGGGATTGCATCACCTCGATCGCGGTTACGAAAACTTGACAGCGAAGCTGCAAAAGCTAGGAGCCAACTTACAGCGAACCCAGCTTGGAGCAGATGGAGATAGTCCGTTAGTGTTGCCTGATCCAACGATCGTCACTACCGTCACTAAGCCAGGCGTCACCAAACCAGCCTAAAAATACGTCGAGAGCAACGAACGGCTGTAAGAGGTATGTTAGACCATGCCTCTCACAGCCGTTTACCCATACACGTACTCTTCTTACCCCTTCACTTCCTCATCCCTCCGTGTCTCTGTGGCTTGCGACAAGACATAAGAGCTTCTCGCTATACTATCGGTGGTTGCTCTCTTCAGTACTCTTTTGAAAACTGCTTCGATGTTGCCTCTGAACCTGGATGCTAGCTAAACGCAGGCAGCAGCGTTACTCTTTTTGCTGAACTTTATTCTTCGTCTCCTCATTGTATGTCCTTCCTCAAAACGCCCCTTATTGGCTTGCGAGCTGACCATTTTCGCCACCCTCTTGACTTCAGAGCGACAGCGAATCTGAAGCAGTTGCCGGGTCTTGATGTTGTCATTCGGAATCTTTTGGGACCGATCGCCGAACAGTTTTTTTATTTAGAGAACATTGCTTCTAGTGTTCTGGTTGGCGAACAGCAGTTGCCCGATTTACATAAGCTGCTGATTGATGCCTGCCGGGTGCTGGATCTAGAGCCGCCGCAACTCTACATCCGGCAGCATCCCGTTCCTAATGCGTACACCTTTGCAATGCGGGGTAAGCAGCCATTCATTGTGGTGCATACATCCCTCCTGGAATTGCTAACTCAAGAGGAAATCCAGGCAGTCATTGCTCACGAATTGGGGCACCTTAAATGTGAACATGGCGTTTATCTCACGCTGGCAAATATTTTGGTGCTGGCGGCCGGACAGTTGCCAACTCTTGGTGGAGCGATCGCGCAAACCTTGCAGGCGCAGATTTTGGAGTGGGTACGCTGTGCTGAGTTCACATGCGATCGGGCGGCACTCCTTGCCATCCAAAATCCTAAAGTTGTGAGTTCTGTACTGATGAAGCTAGCAGGCGGCTCACCCACGCTCTCAGGACAACTGAACCTGGAGGCATTCTTGACTCAGGCTCGTGCCTATGACGACATTAGCAACGATCAACTAGGCGAAATGCTGAAGCAGGCAATGACCGCGCAGCTTACCCATCCAGTACCTGTCTTACGAGCGCGAGAAATCGATCGCTGGGCAAGTAGCCAGGAGTACCAATCGTTGCTCCAAGAGCGCCCAACGCAGCAAGGTAAGGATGCCAAAATTGCAGGTGGCTGGCGGAACTGGTAAAACTACTGTTCATATTGGCTGATTTGGCGCTGAAACGAACTTCTGTCCGGGGAACGATATGCTGCCTCTGTCAGATGAATTAGAAATAGGATGCTAAATCGATTGGAGAATGTATTCTATGCAACTGAACTATTTTGCAAAACCTTTATCAGTTCTAGGACGTTGGTTAACGACAGCGTTGCTATGCGTATCGGCAATTGCCTTTGCTTGGCAAGGTGCTTTTCTCTCGAACACCACCGCTATGGCTGCTCCTGCTACAAACTTGATCGCAACATCTGATGCGGGTAGTGATCTTCAAGGTAAAGTGAGCAAAGACGCTGGACGCACCAAAGGTTTCGTTCGCGACACAACTGACAAACTGAAGAAAACAGCAAAAACGAATGCTGCTAAGGTTGATCGCGCAACAGATAATGATAGTGCGATCGCACGCAAAGCTAAGAACGATGCCGCTCGCATTGAGCGCAGAGCCGATAACGACTCAGCTCAGACTCAGAAAGCGATCAACAAAACGAAGAATGCTGTTGAAAGTGCCGTTGACGGCATTAAAGATGCCTTTGGCAAATAGGAAGTAGGCGTTATGCCCTTCTAGTAGCGAACTTGTGAAGGAAGGGCATAGAGAGTTCTTTTAAGTTGCACGCGTATATGTCAGTGTCAGCAATAAAGGAATAGCGATCGTTACTCCAAAGTCGCTTAATCCGGTATAATAGTGAAACGAAAGCCACGGGCGGATGGCGGAATTGGTAGACGCACCGCACTCAAAATGCGGCGCCGAAAGGCTTGCGAGTTCGAGTCTCGCCCCGCCCATGATTGATAGATTGCTGCTAGTGTGAACCAGATTGGTGATCCTAGCAGCAATTTTTATGAGCCTAGCTTGATGAGTCTGGTAGACGAAGCCGCTTTAGTACGCGCCTTTCCCGCAAAAGACAATGCGGCACGTTTCAAGCAAAATTTCTAAATCCAGGTTGAGTGACCAATTATCAATGTAGTAGAGATCAAGTCGGGCAGCATCGTTGAACGCATCAACAGACGATCGCCCTGACACTTGCCACAGCCCTGTAATGCCAGGTAGCACTTGATGGCGAGTATGATGCCAGGGATCAAACCGCTCGACATCTCGTAATGGTAATGGGCGTGGACCCACCAGGCTCATTTGACCCAGTAGTACGTTCAGCAGTTGGGGTAGTTCATCAATGCTGGTTTGCCGCAGAAACCGTCCGATTGCCGTAATGCGTGGATCATGCCTGATTTTGAACATCACCCCATCACCAGCTTCATTTTGCTGTTCTAGCCCTGCCTGCAAAGCTTCAGCCTCGGGGATCATTGTGCGAAACTTCCACATTTGAAACACGCGACCGTGCAGTCCCATCCGTTCCTGGCAGAAGAAAACGGCACCCGGCGATGAGAGCTTAATGGCGATCGCGACAACTAAAAAGAGCGGCGAGAGTACAACCAAGCCGACAAACGCACCCAACCAATCCAGCCACCGTTTCAAGCGATAGTCCCAACCGCCTAGCAAAGTTGGTTCTACACGCAAGGTGGGAATGCCAGCAATGACTTCCGGTACACCGCGACGATGCAGCATCTCGACGCTAGAAGGAATAAGCCGCAGTGTAATACCAGCACGACGCAATTGCCAGTAAAGCCCTGATGCTAGTTCGGTTTGCGGCAGGCTTTCTGCCAATACTTCCTGGGCGCCAGAGTTAAGGATCGCTTGAATCGTCGCAGCCGTGCTGGTAGTAGATGCCAGTGCTGCCCCAACTATGTTGTAGCGCGATCGCCGCTTCAGGACTTGTGCCAGCGTTGGCAGCCGTTCTGCGGGTGCCAGCAAAAAGACGTTGGTCTGAGCTTGCTCAAACTGCTTTAGTGCCAGGCTTGCCAGTAACCGAAAGGTAATGACTAAACCGACACTGCCAAACCAGGCGGTCATAAAGAGCGATCGGGGTGGAGCCAGCTTTGGGTCGTAGAAGTAACCTAAAATCAGCGCCAACAGGTAAACTGCACTTACCAGTTGACCCGATCGCACGTAGTTTTTCCACTGGCTCGACGAACCGTACAAACCACTGTGTGCAAACAGCAACAGCGTGACCAGCATCAAAATCCAGAACAACCCTGGCAACCCCAACCAATTACCCAAAACAAGTGGCGGTGGCAGTGGTGAGTAGAACTGATTGAGATGTGATGCAACGCGACCCGCGATCGCCAGCGCCAACACATCGCCTAACAGCAGTACCACCATCCGGTGCCACCGCCCACGCAGAATTTTGTGTCGATCGCGTCCACGGGAGGCACGAATATCGATCGCTTTTTGGTAAGCTGCACCAGGAGAAGAATCCATTGCAGTGAGGCTCATACGAGGGCAAGCCGTTGGTCTGAGCCATATCAGTACCCAGCTTGCAGGGCAATATATTGAGTATTCCGCAAACTGCACCAAAACTTATCGTTAGCACTTAGAGTTTCTTATTCCATCGTGGGCAGCGTGGAATAGTAGATAATCGCAAGAAAGCGAATTGGCAAGGCAACCAGCTTTTCGGGACCGTGGGGAATGTCGCCGCGAAAGGTGAGCGAGTCGCCCGGATTGAGCCGATAGGTTGATTGCCCATGTCGGTATTCGATCGCGCCTTCCAGCATATAAATAAATTCGGTACCAGGATGCTCAAAGGTCGGAAACACTTCTGAGGCGTCATCCATTGTGATGAGAAATGGCTCAAAGAGTTTTGTTGGACCCTGATCGTAAGCCAGTAGATGATAGGTATGACCGCGCTTTGTCCCTCGGCGCACCACTTCCATCCCTTCATCCCGTTTGACCAGTTGGGCACTTCCAGCAGGAATGTTGTAGTTGCGAAACAGCGTCGCTAATGACACGCCCAGAGCACTAGCAAGTTTAGCCAAGGTTTCCAAACTTGTAGCGGTTTGTGCGTTTTCAATTTTGGACAGCATTCCCCGCGAAATGCCGACCTGTTCAGCGACATCGGCGATCGTCAGCCCGTGTTTCTGCCGCAACTCGCGAATGGTATTGCCGATGTAGCGTTCTAAAGCATGATCGGTGACGCTTTGTGCACCGTTGCTCGTCGTCTCTGCCATCGTTCACCTCACGATTTGCGGTCTGTAGACATCACTTTTACAACTCTTTTGCATAATAGCAGGAAAATTAGTTGACATACATGAATCAAAACTGCATGATAGTCACTAATAGTTTCCTAACGCCACGGGAATCCGATGTCCTCTGCAAGACACTACACCCTCACCCTTTCGTGCCCTGATCGCGTGGGTATTGTGGCTGCTGTGAGCACCTTTGTTGCCAACCATCAGGGGTGGATTGTGGAAGCGCAGCATCATGCTGATCGTGTGGCAGAGCGGTTTTTCATGCGACAAGAAATTCTCGCAGAGTCTCTACCCTTCGGCATTGAGGCGTTTCGGGAGCAGTTTGCACCGATCGCGGAATCCTTCCAAATGGAATGGAACATCACCGATTCTGTACAGAAAAAGCGCGTAGTGATTCTGGTTTCTAAACTAGAGCACTGCTTGTATGACTTGCTGTCCCGCTGGCAGAGCAGTGAGCTGGATGTTGAAATTCCCTGCGTGATTTCCAATCATGATGTGTTTCGCAAGTTTGTGGAATGGCACGAAATTCCCTTTCACTATGTACCTGTGACGCCGACCACGAAAGCAGATGCCTTTGATAAAGTGATGCATTTGTTTGATAACGTAAAGGGAGATGTGATGATTTTGGCGCGGTACATGCAGGTGCTATCACCGGAGATGTGCGATCGCTACTCTGGACGCATTATCAACATTCATCACTCCTTTTTGCCGTCGTTTGTGGGTGCCAAACCCTACCATCAGGCGTATGAACGAGGCGTGAAACTCACGGGTGCAACGTGCCACTACGTGACAGCTGATCTGGATGCAGGTCCTATCATTGAGCAAGATGTGATTCGCATTGACCATTCCGATTCAGTGGACGACCTAGTGCGCTATGGCAAAGATATTGAAAAAGCGGTGCTGGCACGAGGGCTGCGCTATCACGTCGAGGATCGGGTGCTGGTGCATGGCAACAAAACCGTTGTGTTTCGTTAGGAGAACGACATGCCATTACGTCTCCTGAAATTTGGTTTATCAAAGAAGCATCCCGAACCTCGGATGTTTCGACAACCCGATCGCCTGAAGTCGAGCTACGATGCGGTGATCATTGGTGGGGGTGGTCATGGACTCGCAGCCGCCTACTATCTGGCTCGCGATCATGGAATGCACAACGTCGCGGTGCTGGAGAAAGGCTACATGGGTGGCGGCAATACGGGACGCAACACGACGATCATCCGTTCTAACTACCTTACGCCCGAAGGCGTGAAGTTCTACGATGAATCGGTGCGTCTATGGCAAGACTTGTCGCAGGATTTTGACCTGAATTTGTTCTACTCTACACGGGGACATTTCACGCTGGCACATACTGATGCCTCGGTGCGAACCATGCGCTGGCGATCGGAGGTCAACAAGCATTTTGGCATTGATAGTGAACTAGTGGGTGCCGATGCGGTGCAAGCTGCCTGTCCCCATATGGATATTACCTGTGGCGGACACGCTCCCATTCTCGGCGCGCTTTACCATGCACCGGGAAGCATTGCCCGTCATGATGCAGTGGCGTGGGGCTACGGTCGTGGGGCAGACCAGCGAGGCGTAGAAATCCATCAACAAACGGAAGTGTTGGGTATTACAACCAAAGCAGGTCGAGTGACAGGCGTAGAAACTTCGCGGGGCAGGATTTCCACATCGCGAGTCCTTTGTGCAGTGGCTGGATCAACGCCACGATTGCTGGATATGGTGGGATTGCGATCGCCCCTCTACATCCATCCCCTACAAGCAATGGTAAGCGAACCCATGAAAGCATGGCTCGATCCCATCATTGTCTCCGGTAGTTTGCATGTGTATGTGAGCCAAACGGCACGGGGAGAACTGGTAATGGGTGCCTCACTTGATCCGTATGAACTCCATTCCACCCGATCGACCCTTGATTTTGTGGAAGGCTTAGCGGCACATATGTTAGAACTCTTTCCCTTTCTGTCCCACGTTAAGGTAGTGCGGCAATGGGCAGGGATGGCAGACATGACCCCAGACTTTGCACCCATCATGGGCAAAACCCCGATCGACGGTTTCTACCTCGATTCAGGTTGGGGCACCTGGGGCTTCAAAGCCACACCTGTCGCCGGTAAAACGATGGCGTATACCGTCGCGAACGATCGCAATCATGAGTTGGTTCAAGACTTTTCCCTCGATCGCTTCGCCAACTATGCCCTGGTTGGTGAGAAGGGTGCAGCGTCGGTAGGACATTAGGGACTAGGGAGTTGGGAGTCGGGAGTCGGGAATAGCGGTTAGGAGAGTGAGGAGAACTTATGGTGCTCGAGGTGGCGATGTTGATGGTTAAAAGTGGTTTAGAGCAAGCGTTTGAAACCTCGTTCAGGCAGGCTTCCACCTTGATTTCCTCTATGCCTGGATATGAATCCCATGAACTCCATCAATGTTTAGAAGTGCCGGGAAAATATTTACTGTTGGTGCAATGGCAGACATTGGAAGACCATACGATCGGCTTTCGAGAATCACCCACTTATCAAAAATGGAAACAACTTCTCCATCACTTTTATGACCCGTTTCCCACCGTCGAGCATTTTACAGAAGTCTTTAGTGGTAAGCGGTAGGGGTGAGGTATCTCGATGTTGATGGAACTTATGAAGAAATTGCTCTTTGTATGCGGCAAAAATCGACTGCGTAGCCCAACCGCTGAAGAGATTTTCTCACGCTATGAGGGTTTAGAGGTCGCATCGGCAGGAATCGATCGGGACGCTGACACACCGTTATTGAACGAAGCAATCCAGTGGGCAGATATCATCTTTGTGATGGAGAACGGACACCGCAGTAAGCTCTCAAAAAAGTTTCAGCCCTATCTCAACGGTAAACGGATCGTTTGTTTGGATATTCGTGATGAGTATGAATATATGGAACCAGCTTTAGTCGATCTTCTTGAGAAGAAAGTCTTGCCATTATTAGGAACCTTTTAGCGCTGAGAAAAACGGACTGTGTGGATGGGAAGGAACGATGAAATTAATGGTGTGTCCAATTAACGGTGCTCGATCGATTTCCGAGTTTGTTTATGGTGGTGAAGTCCGACCCATGCCCGATCCACAAGCAACGGACGATGCGGCGTGGGCAGATTATGTATTTAACCGCAATGGTGCAGCAAGCGTGAAGCAGGAATGGTGGTGCCATACGCCGAGCAATACCTGGTTTTTGGTCGATCGCAATACCATCACCGATGAAATTTTACGCACCTATTTAGTTGGTGAGGAGGTCGTATGAGTCAACGACTGCCACCGATACCCGGTGAATGGATCGATCGCACTCAGCCGATCGACTTCACGCTTGAAGGCATGGCCTTTCGTGGCTACGCAGGCGATACCATCAGCAGCGCGTTGTGGGCAGCGGGACAGCGAGTCTTAGGACGTAGCTTCAAATACCATCGACCTCGTGGGCTATTGAGCTTTGCAAATCACGATATTAATACGTTGATGCAGTCCGGGCAGGTGTTAAATGTGCGGGCAGATGTCACGCCATTAGAAACCGGAATGTCGCTCACAGCCATTAATACAGTAGGTGGCGTGATGGGCGATCGTGCCAGCGTGCTCAACTTCTTTTCACCCTTCCTGCCCGTTGGCTTCTACTACAAAGCCTTCTTAGATAAAAAGCTCTTTCCCATGTGGGAGCGTCTTATTCGCCGCATGACGGGGTTGGGCGAAGGCGATCCATCCACACCTCACATTCGCACTCCCAAACGCTACGACTTTTGTGATGTGTTGGTGATCGGTGCTGGGGTGTCTGGGCTGTCAGCAGCCCTGTCAGCGGCAAACACGGGTGCAGATGTGGTCATTGTTGATGAGAACGCACAGGCTGGTGGATCGGGTCGTTATCAACTTGGTGGAAATTCATCTTGTGCGGAGAAGACGGCTGCACTAATGGATGCGATCGCCTCCCATCCCAATATCCGACTATATACCGGAACTCAGGCTGCAGCCTATTACGCCGATCACTGGATTCCCTTAGTCGATCGCGATCGGCTCTCCAAAATGCGTGCAAAAGCTGTCATTGTAGCCAGTGGTGCCTACGAGCAGCCAGCCGTCTTCCACAACAATGATTTGCCAGGTGTAATGCTGGCATCGGCGGCACAACGGCTCATTTACCGCTATGCTGTCAAGCCCATGCAACGGGCTGTAGTTCTAGTAGCGAATAGTGATGGGTACCGAGCCGCCTTGGATTTGGCAGCGCATGGAATTGCCGTGATGGCGATCGTCGATCTGCGCTCTACTCCTGTGGTAACAGATCTCACGCAAGCAGTGCGATCACAGGGCATTCCCATCTACACAGGGTATTGCGTTTACGAAGCGAAGCGAAATCCAGCAGGAGATGGTGTTTCTAGTGCCGTCATCTGTCCCTTCGAGGGTAATGAACCGCAATCAGAGCAAAAACGCACGATCGCCTGTGATGGCATTGTCATGAGTGTCGGTTGGGCACCGACAGCAAACTTGCTCTATCAAGCAGGTGCTAAACTACGCTTTGACGAACACTTACAGCAGTTCATCCCAGAATTTTTGCCCCCAGGCATTTTTGCCTGCGGTCGAGTCAATGGCATCTTCGAGTTTGAGCAGAAAATATCGGATGGCGATCGGGCTGGAATGGCAGCAGCAGCTTATTTAGGCTCTCCCAGTGCCGCCCCTGGTTCTTCTTCAAAGTGTAATAACCTTCAGCTTACCCAAATCGATCCGGTCTACGAGAGACTAGAACTGGAACAAGTAGCACCTTTCGGGGGGCGTGGGGGAGTTAGGGCCCCACATAACGGGGGACAAGATGATTTCTGCGTCGCTGCACCGAAGAAAACATCTTGGCAGGGGGGAAGCCCCCCGGACAGGACTGCAAACGAAGCCCAAATATATAGCTACGATAACTTTCCTGGGAGTGCAGTTGAAAGTGTTTCCCATCCCTGGCCGATCGTCCCCCATCCCCACAGCAAAAACTTCGTCGATTTCGATGAAGACCTGCAACTCAAAGATTTCTACAACGCCGCCCAAGAAGGCTTCGATAACATTGAACTCCTCAAACGCTACACCACCGTGGGCATGGGACCCAGCCAGGGCAAACATTCCAACATGAACGCCCTGCGAATTCTGGCACGCATTACCAGCAAAACTCCCGGTGAAGTCGGCACCACCACCGCCCGACCATTTTTCCATCCCGTGCCCCTCTCCCATCTTGCAGGACGTGGCTTTACACCAGAGCGCTACACGCCTTTGCATAGTCGCCATACCACCTTAAACGCCAAATTCATGCTGGCAGGCAACTGGCGACGACCCGAATACTACACTCAGCCGGGAAAGAGCCGTGAGGAATGCATTCGTGCAGAGACGATCGCCGTTCGCACACAGGTTGGCATCATCGACGTTGGCACACTAGGCAAGCTAGAAATCCGTGGCCCTGATGCGGCTGAGTTTCTAGAGCGGGTCTACACCGGACGTTACACCAACCTGAAAGTGGGGATGTCACGTTACGCCCTGATGCTCGACGAAACAGGCGTCATCATTGATGATGGCGTAATCGCCCGCTTTGGAGCCGAGCATTTCTACTTCACCACCACCACCTCTGGCGCAGCAAACATCTACCGTGAACTATCGCGACTGAATACAATGTGGCGCTTAGACTGTGGCATTGTGAACACAACAGGCGCACGATCGGCCATCAATCTGGCTGGCCCCTACGCCCGTAAAGTGCTCGCCAAACTCACCGATCTAGATTTATCCAGTGCTACCTTCCTCTACCTTGGCGTACGGCAGGCAACCGTTGCTAATATTCCAGCTCTGTTACTGCGCGTTGGGTTTGTTGGCGAATGGGGTTACGAGATTCATGTTGCGGCAGACTCCGCGATCGCTCTTTGGGATGCTTTGCTAGAAGCGGGTGCAGCATACGGCATCACGCCCTTTGGTGTGGAAGCACAGCGGCTCTTGCGATTAGAGAAAGGACATCTGATTGTCGGGCAGGATACCGACGGTTTGACCACTCCGCGAGAAGCTGGTTTGAGATGGGCAGTCAAGCTAGACAAGCCGTTTTTCATTGGTCAACGTAGTCTGCAAAGTATGGCAAAACGTCCGGTGAAACATACATTAGTAGGCTTCATGCTGGAGCCATTTCAAGGGCTACCACCCCAAGAATGTCATCTGGTGATTGATCGCAATGACATTGCCGGACGCATCACCAGCATTGCCTTCAGTCCTGCTTTAAACCGCTTTATTGGCTTGGCATACGTGAAACCAGAACTGGCAACAGTGGGCGATCGCATTTCCATTCGCCGCTCCGATGGTTCCTTTGTCACTGCAACCATTCGTCCTACGCCCTTCTACGATCCTGAAAACCTTCGACAGAAGGACCCTACGCCAAAACGTGAGGAGGTCTCAGTATGATTCGCTTCAGCCCCATGCACGATCGACTTCAATCCATTGATGGATCATGGCGGAATCTGAATGGAATGCCGTCTCTAGTGGCTGTCCTTGAAGAAGCTGTAATCGGCACCCTAGACATCGCTGATGTCTCCTGCCTGACTCGCTTTGGTGTCAAAGGAACCAACGCAGCCGATTGGCTCTCAAGTCAAGGCATCACAACACCCGATCGCCCGAATACCTGGAATCCGCTTCCCGATGGTGGCATCATTGCGCGTTTTGGTTTGACAGAATTTTTCATCGAAGATAGCCTGCAAAACCGCTTGGCGGTTAATCTAGCCGCAGCCTGTCAGCAACCACCCGCGAAAGTCTATCCCGTCTTGCGTCAGGATGCGGCGATCGTCCTTTGTGGCTCCGCTGTCAACGAATTACTGCTGCAAACCTGTAGCGTTAACTTTCGCGCTTTATCATTGCTGGAACGTCCCGTCATTCTCACATCCATGGTCGGTGTTGCTGTCACCATCATTCCGGGCGATCGCAACGGACAGCCATTCTATCGCCTCTGGTGCGATGGTACGTTTGGAGCGTACCTATGGCAAACGCTAAGCGAGGTCGTGGCAGAGATGGGCGGTGTTGTGGTTGGAGTGGAGGAAGGAATGAAAGGCTAAAAGTTCTGAGTTTTGAGTTGGAAGAAAGGCTAACGGATGGAGGATGAAGGCTAAAAGTTCTGAGTTAATCCAAGTGTCTCAAATCTCTTGCTTCCCCTGCTCTCCTTGCTTCCCCGCCTTCTTCCCTGACTCCTTCCAACAACTTTTCTTGAATGCCCAAAGGGCTATACAGCTAACAACCAACAACAACTACCCCCAGGAACCATCCATGACACCAGAAACGGCAAAGAAATTCTTAGCAGACAATCACGTTAAATTCGTCCTGGCGCAATTTGTGGATATGCACGGTACTGCCAAGACAAAAGCCGTACCTGCATCCCATTTTGATGACATTCTTGATCCAGGTGCAGGGTTTGCAGGGTTTGCCGTTTGGGGGTTAGCACAGCAGCCGAATAGCCACGACTTCATGGCGATCGGTGATCCATCAACCTTAACGCTTGTTCCCTGGATGCCAGGCTTTGCGCGTATGGTTTGCGTTGGGCATGTGGATGGTCAGCCCTATCCCTATGATTCTCGCTTTGTCTTGATGCAGCAGTTGGAACGGCTGAAGCAAAAGGGGTGGACGTTCTATACGGGACTGGAACCTGAATTTGGCTTGCTGCAAAAAGATGCTCAAGGTCGCATTGCTTCTGCTGATCCCACCGATACGCTAGAAAAACCTTGCTACGACTACAAAGGACTGTCTCGCAGTCGCGCCTTTATTGAAAAGCTGGTGGAAAGCCTGCAAATCGCTGATTTTGACGTCTATCAAATTGACCACGAAGACGCTAATGGGCAGTTTGAAATCAATTACACCTACACCGATTGCTTGACCTCCGCCGATCGCTACATCTTCTTCAAGATGGCAGCATCTGAAATCGCCAAAGAGATGGGATTAATTGCTACCTTCATGCCCAAACCGTTTGCGAACCTTACGGGCACTGGAATGCATATGCATATGTCTATGTCTGATGGCAATGCCAATCTCTTTGCCGATAACAGCGATCCTCGCCATCTGGGGCTATCCAAACTGGGATATCACTTCCTCGGTGGCTTGTTGGCTCATGCACCAGCACTGACCGCTATTTGTGCCCCTTCCATCAACTCCTACAAACGATTGGTCGTGGGACGCGCACTCAGTGGCGCAACCTGGGCACCTGCCTACATCACCTACGGCGACAACAACCGCTCCAGCATGGTGCGCATTCCCGGTGGACGACTCGAACTTCGCCTGGCTGATGGTTCCTGCAACCCCTATCTAGCAGCAGCAGCAGCGATCGCCGCTGGACTCGATGGCATCGAAAACGAACTCGATCCGGGCGATCCATACAACATTAATCTCTATGACCTCTCCGAAGCCGACCTCAAGGACAAAGGCATTCAAACTCTACCGCAGAGCTTAAAAGAAGCGATCGATGCCCTCGAAACCGATACCATCATCACCGATGCCCTCGGTCCTCTCGCCACCGAATTCATCAGCCTCAAACGGATGGAATGGGTCGAATACATGCGCCACGTTTCCGAATGGGAAGTGCAGCGGTATTTAGAGTTTTTCTAGCGGCAGTTGCTGGCAGTCAGTATTTAGGAGAAAGCCCTAGACAACCTACGATAAACAGACTTGGTTTTAACCCATCAGTCTTGTTAGACGACGAATTAAAGTACAGTTATTAGTTGGAGTGAGCAAGAATGAGATTTCCATTCGAGTCTGGTAGCCACACTTTACTTGTTTCGGAATTTACATCGAAAAAGCCTAATTGATGCTTTGCTGCAAGGCGGAAAGTAGCTTCATATGCCTCCTGCCTCTTTGACCAGGGGAATACAGCATAGATGAGAGTGCTTCCTAGGGTGTAGTCTGTTACAGCCGCTTTGTCGTCTGGTAGGTCGTTATTTGCGTATGCTCCGTTCATGGCTGGAAAATCAACAATTATGTCCAAAAACCATGCCCGAAGAGCGGCACTCAAGACCTCCGGATCGTCATAGCTTTGAGACTTTTCCCATTCAGTTTGTTCACCAAACCAAGATAGGAACTCGTCGTACTTTATCGGTGAAACAGCGGAATCGAAAACAAACAATTCATAACTCATACTCGGACTCCTAAGCTGTAGCTGTTCAACAAATTACTAGCTAATGACCACTCTCTCAACTCAAAACTCAAAACTATTCATCTATGTGCGGCATTGTCGGACTACTCATCAAAAATCCATCACTGCGATCGTCTCTCGGCGAATTGATGGTGCCCATGCTCATCGGCATGAGCCAGCGCGGACCCGATTCTGCTGGGCTAGCAGTCTTCACCGAAGCGCTGCCAGACAACCAGCGTAAATACAGCCTCTATTCTGGCAGTATTCATACGAGTGGCAGTTTTAATTGGTCAGAATTGTCACAAGCGTTTCAAACCCATTTCAACGCAACGCCCGACCTTCAAATTCACGGGAATCAAGCAGTGCTAACCGCTAATCTGGCGACTAATGCGGTGAAGCAATGGTTACAAGACAACTATCCACAAATCCATCTTCTCTCTACTGGGCGGGCGATCGATCTGTACAAAGATGCAGGTAGTCCGACGAGTATTGCCGATCGCTACCACTTCAAAGATCTGCAAGGTTCCCATCTGGTGGGACATACTCGCATGGCAACCGAATCAGCAGTTACACCTGCCCACGCCCACCCCTTCACCGCTGGCGAGGACTTCTGCCTAGTTCACAACGGCTCCCTTTCCAATCCCTACGAAATTCGCCGTAAGCTTGAACATCACGGCATTCACTTTGAAACCGACAACGACACCGAAGCTGCCTGTCGCTTTTTAGAATGGCGTATGCAAGAAGGGGATGACTTGAAAGCTGCCATCCAAAAAGGGTTTGAAGCGCTCGATGGTTTCTATACCTTTCTCATGGGCACCGCCGATAAATTAGCGCTGGTGCGCGATGCCTTTGCCTGCAAACCCGCCGTAGTAGCGGAAACGGATGATTATGTGGCGATCGCCTCCGAATTTCGATCGCTCGCCCATCTCCCCAACATCAATCACGCCCACATCTACGAACCTGCACCAGAGGAAATGTACGTATGGACGGTGTAACCTTCGACCTTGCCCAAACGCCCCTGCGCGAAGTCAACCGCTTCCTCCATCAACCACTGAACGGGCAAACCATCCGCATTCTCAATCCCGACGGTGCTCATAACATTGCGGTGGGTTTAGATGCGCCTGTGGAAGTCGAAATTGCAGGACATGCAGGCTACTACGCGGCTGGCATGAACAAACTAGCAAACGTCACCATCCTCGGCAATGTCGGTCCCGGTGTTGCCGAAAACATGATGTCTGGACGAGTCCACGTCAAGGGCTTTGCCTCCGTTTCCGCTGGCGCTTCTGCTCAGGGTGGCTTACTCGTTATCGATGGTGATGCCAGCTTACGGTGTGGAATTTCCCTCAAAGGAGCTGATATTGTGGTGGGTGGCAGTGTAGGCAGTTTCTCTGCCTTCATGGCACAAGCTGGACGCATCGTGATTTGCGGCAATGCCGGTGATGCCCTCGGCGATTCTCTCTATGAAGCCATCATCTACGTGCGCGGCACCATCAAATCGCTCGGTGCCGATGCCCAGATGGAACCCATGACTCATGCTGACTACGAAGCTGTCGGCGAACTCCTCGCCAAAGCAGGTTTCTCTCAGGATCCGAAGGAATTTAAACGCATTGCATCTGCCAAGCAGCTTTACCACTGGAACGCAGATGTCAATCAGGAGTATTAACAATGAACATGCCTCACTCTCAAGCTGATCCGTCTCAATCACATCACCCTATCTCTCGTGAGGCTTCATGGGGTTATGACAGCCGCATGATTAGCTACATTCAAAATGCAGCGGCACATGGTCTTTATGAAATCCGTGGGTTAGGTGCCAAGCGTCGGCTGCCTCACTTTGATGATCTAGTGTTTTTGGGATCATCCCTCTCGCGCTATCCGCTAGAAGGCTATCGGGAGAAATGTACGACCAAAACCATTTTGGGGACTCGATATGCCACAAAACCCATTGAGTTAGAGATTCCCATCACGAT
This sequence comes from Phormidium sp. FACHB-592, assembly GCF_014695795.1. NCBI lineage: Bacteria > Bacillati > Cyanobacteriota > Cyanophyceae > Oscillatoriales > Oscillatoriaceae > Phormidium > Phormidium sp. FACHB-592. The sequence goes on along the minus strand of NZ_JACJOZ010000076.1, from coordinate 8,144 downwards.
CGCCGGCATGAGTTTTGGCTCCCTATCTGCCAACGTCAAAGAAGCACTGGGGCTTGCGGCAACGGCTGTTGGCACTTCGACGACGACTGGTGATGGTGGCATGACTCCCGAAGAACGGCTGTCATCCAAAACCCTAATCTATCAATGCTTACCGTCCCGTTATGGGTTTAATCCCGATGATGTGCGAAAAGCAGACGCGATCGAAATTGTCATTGGGCAGGGCGCAAAACCCGGTGGTGGAGGCATGCTGCTGGGGCAAAAAATCAATCCACGAGTCGCGGAAATGCGAACCTTACCTGAAGGGGTGGATCAGCGCTCCGCCTGCCGTCACCCCGACTGGACAGGTCCCGATGACCTCACCATTAAAATTCAGGAGTTACGAGAACTCACCGATTGGGAAAAGCCTATCTACGTGAAAGTAGGAGCCTCACGCACGTTCAATGATGTCAAACTTGCGGTTCATGCCGGTGCCGATGTGATCGTCGTTGATGGAATGCAGGGCGGAACGGCAGCAACCCAAACTGTTTTTATCGAACACGTGGGCATTCCCACGCTGGCAGCCGTGCGTCAGGCAGTCGATGCTCTCGAAGATCTGAATATGAAAGGTAAGGTGCAACTCATTGTGTCTGGTGGCATTCGTACCGGAGCTGATGTGGCTAAAGCAATTGCGATGGGCGCGGATGCAGTATCGATCGGGCAAGGCATTCTCATTGCATTAGGCTGCAATAGTGAAACCTACATCCAACAGGGTGAACACCACTCAGCAGTGGAAGATTATGCGGCGATCGACACGGCTCCTGGTTACTGCCACCATTGCCATACTGGAAAGTGCCCCGTGGGTGTCACCACGCAGGACGCCATTCTGGAGAAGCGGCTAGAGCCAGAAGTCGGTGCGCGTCGGGTACAAAACTACCTCAAAACGTTGAATATGGAATTGACCACGATCGCCCGTGCTTGCGGTAAACAAAACGTCCACCATCTAGAGCGCGAAGATCTAGTTGCCCTCACCGTTGAAGCCGCTGCAATGGCGCGTTTACCCCTTGCTGGAACATCCTGGGTTCCTGGATGGCAGTAACCCAGTGCATCCCCATAAAACATTCCTTATTCCTACAACGACCAGCTACTTCAATGGATCATAAAGCAGTCACAAGCGTCGCTACATAACTCACAACCATTTCTGCTTGAATACAGACCCTTTCACTTCTTCATCCCGTTACCCCTTCACACGTTGACAAGAACCTTGACTTACTCATTTAAAATTGCTTTAACAGCTAGCCTGCTTGCCTTGCCTTCACCAAACGTGCTAAAGCAGCTTTCAACGGTACGCTAGGGTCGATCGCCTGCCAGCCACGAGCTGTTTTCTGACGCAGCTCAAAATGCAGGTGGGGACCTGTCGATAAGCCAGTGCTGCCCACTCGCCCAATAACATCACCTTTTTCAACCCATTGACCCGGTTTAACCATTAGTGCCGAAAGATGTGCGTAGAGAGTTTCGCGCGTATTGTCTTGGTGTGACAAAATGACTGTTAGCCCATAGCCACCCAACTGATCAGAAAGCGCCACCTTACCAGACGCTGCTGCTAAAACGGGTGTACCCATCGGCGCACCAATGTCCGTACCACTGTGAAAGCGCCGATTGCCCCTGATGGGATGGACTCGCCAGCCAAAGCGAGAAGTAATGGGTGCTGGTGATGCTAAGGGAAAAATGAAGCTCAACTCATTCCAAAGATCAGCGTTGGAACGGGTGCCCGTAGCAGCTGCTGTCCAGTTTTGCCCATTGAAGTCAGGTACACTATCGTCCACGACCACACCGATTCCGCCGAGCTTTCCCCCAACTCCATTGAGGGAGTAGCTAACATAATTCGGTGGCGCTGGTGGTATGTAGCTGTACTGCGGCGTGTTGGGGGACGAAGTGTATGGCACCACCTGGGGCAGCGATCGCCTTGATTTTGTTGGCTCCAGGGCTTTGGTTTTGATTCTAACTAAAGGTACTTTTGGCAGCCTTGGCTTTGTTGCAATAGTTGATCGAAACGGTCGCCTAGCCGCGATCGCATTAATTTGCGCCAGTAGGTCTGCCTGAGTTTCGGGGGACAACATCGCATTTTGAGCCATTTGCCGTGCCTGAGCAAACTGTCTGGCTTGAGCAAGCGCGATCGCTTCTGCTTCCAGGTTTGCCCGCAGTTTTGCTTCTTTCAGAGCTTTGTCTTTAGCAACAATGTCTGCTAGTTTTTGCTTTAGCACTAGCCGCTGATCGCCAGTGGCTTGCTTAAAGAGTTGACTGCGATCAGACTCCGCAGCTTGAGCCGTCGTAACGTTTTGCGCCGCCTTGTCTACTAAAACTTTATCCGCTTGAGCCTCATTTACTAAAGGCTTATTTGCTGAAGAATAGGCAGGCTGTGTGCTCCTGGAAGTAGCGGTCTCGGTGTTAGCTGATTGACTATTTCTTTGAACCGCAACTGATTTTGTACTAACGATGGGCGCAGCTTGAGTCAAAGAAACGGGTGGCATTGACTCCGGAGCGCTCACAGTCGGATTGAGGACGGGAACAGTGGTTTGTTGGGGAGCGACCAGGGCAGCTTGAGTGTCAACATTGGCAGGTGGAACGGGCTTAGCAGTTTGCTCTGCCAGCGTCTGGGCGATCGCGTCCAGCATTTTAGAAGTTCCCTAACTAATGGTCTGCCGCTTTATTTCTAAGTGATTACCTGGCAATCAGGACAGTTCTCCTACTATCACCACTTTTTTTCAGAGCATTGTGTGAAACTACTACCAAAGAAAGTTGTTTTCATGAAACTTTCCGGATACTAGCAAGGTACCTCCGTATACACACGCTCAAAATAGATTAAGAGTTCTAAAGTACTTGCCCCTGGGTATACTGAGCCAACTGAAACCTGTAAGAGGTCTTACCAATGTTGAGCCAGTTAGAAAAGTTAAGCATGGATACGGATGGTCGGTTTGCCAGCGATGAAGAACTAGCCTTTGTCGATGCTTATGTCCAGTCCTTTAGCCTGCGGTTGCAGACCTATCAAACGCTTCAGTTGGTAGAAAGTGCGATCGTGCAACAGGTAGAAGCAAAAATGCGATCGCTCGACCCCATGCTCTTTCACAGCGGTAAGGAAGACGTAAGTGCAAAATGGAAGCGCGATACCGTGCGGGTACTCCGCTATTCTGCGATCGCCATGCTAATGGATGATCCTGAAACCTTGCGCGAACGGTTTCTCTTGTGGTTTCAGACTATTATGAAAGCCTTTGGCGCTGAAAAAAGCTGCAATGCCACCTACGAAGTGATGCAGCAAGTGGTCAAACAGCATTTGACTCCACAGCAAGCCAGTATGTTCTGCCCCATCCTTGAGCTTAATCGGGTGGCATTAGGGAAACCCCGCAATACATAATTCTGTTGATGGAACTCCGGGCTGCCAAGATACCAGCATTAAGCACCAGAGGCTAGGAAACTTGTACCTTTTGCCTTTTGCCTTTCACTGTCCTCCTACCGATACCCTGCTGCTTGTAGCGAGAACAGTTGAGCGTAGCGCTTGCCTGATCGTAGCAGTTCGTCATGGGTGCCATGTTCGACTACTCTGCCACCTTGTAGCACTACAATCTGGTCTGCCATCCGCACTGTTGAAAACCGATGAGAGATGAGAATTGCCATCTGGTTTTGCGTCATGGCGCGAAAGTGATCGAAAATTTGAACTTCAGCTTCAGCATCCATGGCGGCAGTTGGTTCATCCAGCACCAGAATGTCGGCTTGGGTTCGCATGAAGGCTCGCGAAAGGGCTATTTTTTGCCACTGACCGCCCGATAGCTCACGACCACTCTTAAACCACCGTCCGAGCTGAGTGTGATAGTTGTCGGGCAGCGAGGCAATAAAAGGCTGTGCCGTGCCTTTTTCTGCGGCAGCTTGCCAACGCATTTCATCTTCCATAAAGTTCACATCACCTGCACCAATATTCTCGCCGACGGTAAATTGATACCGCACAAAGTTTTGAAAAATCACACCGATGCGCTGCTGAAGTACGGCAGGATTCCATTCGCGCAGATCCAATCCGTCTAACAGAATGCGCCCACTGTCTGGAATATATAGACGTGTCAGTAGCTTGATAAGAGTAGTTTTGCCAGAGCCATTTTCGCCCACGATCGCCAACTTTTCGCCCGGTTTCAAATGCAGCGATACTGCCTCTAGCGCAGGCTCAGAGCTACCGGGATAGCTAAAGGTAACGGCCTCAAAGCGCAAGCCATCGCCTGGTGATAGACCGTGAGCTGCATAACCCAGGGGTGTTGCAATGGGTTGTTCCAGGTACTCATAGAGATTTGACAGGTAGAGACTATCTTCATACATGCCACCGATTGCGCTCAAAATGGAAGCGAAGGTTGTTTGCCCCTGACGGAACACAACGAGATACATCGTCAGGTCGCCGAGAGAAATCGCCCCAGCGATCGCCTCCCACACAATCCACACATAGGCGGCGTAAAAAGCAGTGGTGCTTAAGAGTCCCAGTAGATAGCTCCACAGCCCCCGACGAATGGTTAAATCTCGGTCTTCGCCGTAGAGCTGATGGAAAATGTTGCGGTAGCGACGCAACAGCATGGGACCCAGTTGATACAGCTTGACTTCCATTGCCGCTGTATCGTTAGAAAGTAGCCATTCCAGATAGTTTTGCTGCCGCACTTCAGGAGCACGCCAGCGGAACAGACGAAAGGCGGCTCCGGCAAAGCGTGTCTCAGCAATAAACACAGGAATCGCTGCAACCATCAGCACCAGCACTGCCCAAGCAGAGAAATTTAGCAGCAAGCTGCCGTAGGTCAGCAGTGAGAGAGCGTCTTGTACCAACCCAAAGGTGCGCCCTACTAAACTAAGTGGACGGCTAGACGCTTCTCGCCGCGCCCGCGCCATTTTGTCATAGAACTCCGAGTTCTCAAAGTGCGCCATGTCCAGAGTGAGCGCCTTTTCAAGAATGAGTACGTTGACCTTGTGACCTAGTAGTGCACGCAGTAGCGATTGACAGAGCGCTAACCCCTGTTTGCAGCCTGCCTGAAGTGCGATCAGTCCCGCTTCAATGCCTAGATAGGTCAGGGTCTGCCAGCGATCGTCCGCCAGTCCCGATCGCGCTGCCTGCACAACACCATCAACAATAAGCTTGCCTACATAGGCGATCGCCCCCGGAAGCAAACCAGCAATCAAGGTTAGCACCATGAGAGCAATAGTCAGCGTACGATTGGTTGTCCACACCAAGGCGATCGCCCGTCCACAGTATTGATACATCGACAACGACTGCCGCAAACTCTGCCAGCGTTGTCTCAGCCGATTTCGGTGAAAATTCCTCATACTCTCACGATAGCTTTCTGCGATCGAAGTTGGTAGCCGACGGTTAGCCGTCAGCCATTAGCTTTCAGCCTTTAGCCTTTAACCCTGTATCTCAGCCCATCGTATGGTATATCCTCCCACTGGCTACATATTCCGAGGGGTGGTAAGGTGAGGCTGGTCTTAGAGCGGATAAGTTCGCGTGGCTTACTGGATCAAACTCAATTTTGAGCGAAATACTTACGTGGTCGACCTTGATCGAGTTACTGCATTCTGCTACGTGCCTAATGCGAGAGTTTCCTTTGCCTTACTAGATGGCAACACAACGATCATCGTCACTCAGCAAAGCGATCCTGATTCCTATCAAACTATTTTGGACTATGTAGAAAAACGCACAGGGTTCACGTTGCCGTAGAGCTTGCGTTGCTATTGCCGCCACTAATCCAGCGCGATCGTATCACCAACTCGTAGGGTCGCTCCCGCTTGGGGCTGCACTACACGAGTGTTGACCGCTAAGCGATAAAAGTGGTTAAAGCGCGAAGCCTCTACCCACTCTGGTAAGGTTTCCTTCCGCTTGGCAACAAACACCTTTTGAAAATGGGGATACGGCTCGCCAGTCATCGCATCACGGGTAACGACAATGCAGCGCTGGCAGGGGTTCACACCTGCAAACTGCACGTTGCCAATATGAAACGGCACCACGCGATCCGCTTTCAAAGAAGCTTCGCCAACGGCTGACCCAAACAGGCAGTCTTCCCAAAATGGCTCGACACCAGTAATTTCGAGGTTCGATCGAAAGCGCCGTCGGACTGCCTCTAGACTTAGGTTAGGAAACCAGTCGGCGATCGTCCGCAGTGTCTCGGTGCTAATCACCGTTGGACCCGGCGAATTTGTGTCATCCGGAAAACCTGTTTCTGTATTCTGAAGCAGCGTCACCGCAAAACCAAAGTACGCACTTAACCATTGCTCTACAGCCGATCGTTCCACATCAAGATGAAAGGTTGTGGCTCCAGGCTCACCTTCTATCCTTAAAGCAATCGTGCGAGTTTCTAGGTCAAAGCTCGAACGAATACGATGCACCTCAGCAGTCCGTTTGCCGTTGATCACGTTGCCCTCTGCATCTACGATCGCAAACTCACGGTCATACTGCAATGCGCCACTGGGCAGCACCGTCGTTTGGAGGATTGCAACGCCATCCAACGCTTTAATAGGATAAACAAAAATTTGAGCTAGCTCCGGCATCCACTGGCACCCCACGGCATGGTTATCCATTAGATCTGCTAAAACAGAGTGATTGCTACAATCACATCTCAACTGTTTGAATGTTTCGCCTCATCTATCACTGTCCCTAGTTTTTTCTCCCAAAACAATGCCTTGCCCATCTGGGGGTTTAGCTCATAGCCACTGAAGCCGCATGCCCTATAAGCTGCCTGAGCTACCTGATTTCCTTCCAGTACTTCTAGAGTGAGCTTGCAGCAACCCAGGGAGATCGCGATCGCCTCCGCTTTTTGTAGCAGCAGTTTAGACAAACCCATACCACGATAGGGTGTAGCAACCATGACATCATGAATATTCAGCAGTGGCTGGCATGCAAACGTCGAAAATCCTTCTAAGCAAACAACAAGTCCTGTAGGTTGGGTATCGACAAACGCGAGAATAACATGAGCGGCTTTTCTCTTTGCAAGCTCTGCTGGGAGATGTGCTTTAACGTAATCTGACAGACCATTACCACCACCCATTGGGTCGAGCGCATACTCATCCATCAACTGAACCATCGCCTTAGCATGAGCAGGTACATTCAAATCTGCTTCAATAATTTCAATCATTCATAGGTGCTTGACGCTTCAAGTGTTGGTATAACATAGGCTCAAGGTTCATAGCGCAAGGTCCACAAGGTAAATAGGCTTGCTGTAGTGTGTTTAATATAGAAGGCTAAGTACCAATGACCCGACTACGATGGACTCAAGTGTGGCATTCTCTAGGACTAGAGTTTTGGCTAGCACTGCCACTGCTAGGACTGGGCTTTTGGCTATCTAGCGGGCTTTTGACAGATCGAATGTTGGTTCGATCCAACCGTACAACGGTGTATCTACAAGGCGATCGTCAGCAACAGCAACAACCCCCGCGGACTGTAGAATCGATTACCGTCATTATCAAACCACAGCAAAATCTTTCAACTATCACTATTGAAACGGCAAACTCAGCACTTAAACAACTAAGGTTTGAGTTTCCGACAACGGAGCCAGCACAAATTGAAGCGGCAATTAGTCGAGAACTCGGTTTACCACGCGATCGAGTTCGTTCCTTAGTGCGCTATCGATCAGAGTAAACGTTACCCATGCCCCTGCAAGCAGGACTAGTGGATTCGTGCGAGGGAAAAGAACCCAGCGCATTGCTTGCTGTCGCTATACATAAGCTACCAAGACATTCAACAGCCGTTAGCTCATCAAGAAACCCAAGGATGGGACTCTGAGCTATCGAAAAAGCTAAGAACCACGTACCGCCAAGTGAAGGGATTGAGATTAATAAACATACCAATTCAATTGCTATTGTCGCTGGAGTCTTACAGGAGGTCTAGCTACGGAAGAGATCTTAGAGCGAGTGATGAAAATCATGGTCAGACGGCTGATTAAAGTCTACGAGGTCTAGCTACGGAAAATATCGTAGAGCGAGTGATGAGCGATCAGGATTTACTGAACGAATGTGAGAGCGGAGGAGATACCAGAAAAAATATTTTTTTTCCTGCTTGACGTTTCCTTCTTCTGTTGTTATGTTAGATAAGCGGTGAGGCAAGCGCAGCGAAAGTGAAGCGAGCCGAGGTCGCCTGAACCTAGAGAATTAAATAG